>JAWOGG010000134.1:0-11696 GCA_046497085.1 Orrella sp. | reverse complement strand
TCACAGAAAGGCGTTCTACACGCGTTTCATGATGACGGATTTCACCGGTTTCCGGGTGAGCATGTACGTAAAGCGATAGGGCGGGCACGGCATGACCGGCGGTTAAGGAATAGTGATCGATCACTGCGTCGGGTTGCATCGGAATCTTTTCCCCGGGCGTGTAAACGGTTGACATGCGTGCACGTGCCCATTGATCAAGTTCGTGATCACGTGTGACGCCTAGGGCTGGGGCTGCCACGTGTATGCCAACGCAAAGCCAACCATCGTCAAGTGATGTGACTGACAGGGCATCGTCAATTTCGGTGGTGCTGATGTCGTCTACGGAATAAGCAGTTACGTCTGCTAAGGGCAAATCATCGTGCTCGGGCAAGGGACTGACGGGTCCGAACCCGGTGCCTTTTGGAAAATGAGCACTTAGGAACCTGGCCCTATGCAGCGCTAGCTCATGGGGCCAGGCCCCACAGCGCAACAAAAGCTGCTCTGGAGTTTCGCGGGATTGTTCGCATGCTTGAATCAGGGCTTTGTAAACAGCACTGTTTTTGTCGGGCCGAGTGATTAAGCTGTTGGCCGCTGCGGCAAATTCTTCCGGTAGTTCGCCTTCGACGAGAGATTGTGCCCAGTTGGCTTGGATCTCAAGTGCCTTTTGTTTCTTTTCTTGGGCAGCGAGTGCGGCTTGCAGGATGTCAGGCGGTGCGGGCCGGTACTTTCCCTTGCCGCGACGATGAAAATAAATCGGCGACTCGTGCAAGCGCCAGAGCAAGGTTGCTAGTTCTAGGGCACTGGGTTCGTGGCCAAAGTAGTCGTTGGCCAAGGTTTGAACGTCGAACTCCTCTTGGGGGGCGACTTCCCACAAAAACTCAGGTTCAATGTCATTAGCCAACTGCGGGGCTTGCTCGAGTAGCGTTTGTGGTTCGGGCGTGTTGAACGTAAAAACGCAACTACTTCGCTTTATTTTGCTACGTTTCCCGGACGCGGATTCGATTTGTAAGCTGGCATCAGTCTCGGTTTTGATTAGAGCCGCTTTAAAGCTACCGCTTTCTTCGTACAGAACAAACATGTATTTTTTAACCTGTGGTGAGACCTGGTTGCAGACCAGCGAATGTTAGGACAGTGGGTAGGTGAGCCGCAAAATCAGACAAGCCGTGGTCGCTGCCTTGAACGATTCTGTGTTGCGCGCCCGTATAAAAGGCACGCATCTCGCGCCAGTCCAAGACTTCATCACCGGTTGCAGCAATCAGCAAATAACGTTCGGGCTTGGTGATACTTTCAGTGGCCATTGCCTGTAATTCATCGACGTAAGTCGGTAAAAAATGAAACGGCTCATCGCTGTGAAATGCCTGATGGGTGCCGATTTGTGTGGCTAAGTCGCGTGGGGCGTGTACGGCGGGGTTGAGCAATACCGCCCGGCAGTTCAGAGACTCGGCAAGCGAAGTGGCATAAAACCCGCCGAGTGAGGAACCAACGATGGTTAATTCTTCGATAGGACGTTGCAGGTTGCTCGCAAGAGATTGGGCCTGCTGAAAAGCCAGATCGTAAGCCTGGGCGGGACTCGCTGGTAAGGCTGGGCAGGCCCAATGATCGCTTTTGCCAAGGTCCCTGAGCGCTTGAGCCATGAGTTGCGCTTTGAAAGACTGCGGTGAGGATCTAAAACCGTGCAGATAAAGCATCATGATGATTGTTGTCCAAGCGCAGTCAGTAGTTTCTCGTGGATGCCCTCAAAACTGCCGTTGCTCATGATGACAATATGATCGCCCGGTTGGGCCATTTGGCTGATGGCTGTTATCAAGGGCTCGATCGTTTGTTGGACGGTGACCGGTTTACCCGCCGCACGCAAAGGGGCCAGTACCGCCTCTGCGTCCCAGCCCAGAGAGTGTTTGCCGGCCTGCGCCGAATAACAAAACACGGCGTCAGCCGATTTGAGAGAGTCTGGCAGTCTGTTGGCCATAGCCCCTAGTTTCATGGTGTTCGAACGTGGTTCGAGAACCGCTAATAGACGAGCGTCGGGGTACTGAGTGCGTAAGCCGCGCAGTGTGGTTTCGATGGCCGTCGGGTGATGTGCAAAATCGTCGTAGACGGTAATACCATTGACGACACCGCGAACTTCCATGCGGCGTTTGACGCCGGCGAATTGGTTTAAAGCCTCTAACGCTGCTTCAGGTTCGACGCCGACATGTTCAGCTGCGGCTAAAGAAGCTAAGGCGTTGTTGATGTTGTGCTGGCCTGTCAGTGACCAGGTGAGTTCGCCGATCTTTTTGGTACCGCGCCAGACGCTTGGCTGGTGTTCGCCCTCATGATGCCAGCCAGCGGTTTGGCCAAGGCGTTCAACGGGTGTCCAGCAGCCCTTGTCGATGACCCGCTGCAAAGCCTGGTCCTGAGCGGGCATGATGATTCGCCCTTCTGAGGCAATGGTTCGGACCAGATGATGGAACTGTGTCTCGATGGCCGCCAAGTCAGGAAAGATATCCGCATGGTCATACTCCAAATTGTTCAAAATCGCGGTACGCGCACGGTAGTGCACAAACTTGGAGCGTTTATCAAAAAAAGCGGTGTCGTATTCGTCGGCTTCAATCACAAAATGTCGTCTCTTTGGCTCGTAGACGGCCGACACACCAAGCCCGGGAGCAACACCACCGATGAGGAAGTTGGGCGCATGACCTGTTTTTTGAAGAATCCAAGCCAGCATTGAACTGGTAGTGGTTTTGCCGTGGGTGCCAGCGACAGCCAGCACGTGTTGATCTTTGAGAATGGTTTGGCCTAACCACTGAGGCCCCGAGACAAAAGCCGCGTTGCTGTTTAAGATCGCTTCCATTAAAGGGTTGCCACGGCTCACCACGTTGCCCACGACGAATAAGTCGGGTTTGAGAGCGAGTTGGTCAGCATCAAAGCCTTCAATGAGTTCGATGCCTTGATCTTGAAGTTGCGTGCTCATGGGCGGGTAGACACCCTCATCGCAACCAGTAACGCGATGCCCAGCAGCTCGGGCAATGAGAGCTAAGCCGCCCATAAAAGTGCCGCAGATACCCAACAGATGCAGGTGCATGAATTCACGTTCCTAAGAGGTGGCGTTAGAGGTGACTGGTTAGGTGTCCGCGGTTGACCACGGTTGGTGTTCGACCTTTCTATTCCCCTCCATTGTAGAGTGAGTCACTCACCATTGCCGTCTGACAGAGGCTATGATCTGAGCTATGAAGAGAAGAACGCTACTTATTGGTGGGGCTGGCTTGGCCGCAATGGCTGGGGTGGGTTTCTGGGGATGGCAGCAAAGTACTCGCCGTGCGCCCCAAGCAAACCGCGCCATTCGCGAGCAAAAGGCAACCGAACCAGACATCGAGGCTTTTTTTAAAGCGTCATTACCCGATATGGAGGGTGAAGCTCAGGCCATGTCGCAGTGGCGGGATCGTCCCTTAGTGATCAACTTTTGGGCCACTTGGTGCCCGCCTTGCGTCAAAGAAATGCCTGATTTGAATCGCCTGTCTAAGGCGCACCCAGATGCCCAGTTTCTCGGGATTGCCGTGGACACCGCTGATAACGTGGCTGAGTTTGTTAAAAAAGTGCCTGTGTCTTATCCAATTTTTGTGGCGGGTCACGAGGGCATTGGTTTGGTTCGCGAGCTCGGGAATTCGGCAGGTGGGTTGCCTTTTACCGTGTTGGTCAAGCCTGGGGGTGAGCTTGGCCCAGTCATTCTCGGCCCAGTAAATCCTAAGAGTTTAGACGTACAGATAGGTCGATTGGTGTCCGGTTCAGCGGTGTAACTGTGAACATAGCAACAAATAGATGGAAGATAGCGGCATTAGTCGCTTACGTTATCGCTGCGATGCGCTATGATGGGCAAAATTGTCACAGCCAGTTCGAATCATCATGACACACCAAATCTTGGTTCTGCACGGCCCTAACCTAAATCTGTTGGGTCAGCGCGAGCCAGACATCTATGGCAGAGAGACTTTGTCTGACGTCGACGCCGCTTTACGGGCTTCGGCGCAGGCGCATGGCGCAACCTTACAAACCTTTCAGAGCAACTCGGAAGGCGCCCTCGTTGACCGCATTCAGCAAGCACGTACTGATGGCACCAGCTACATACTGATTAATGCTGGGGCCTATACGCACACGAGTGTCGCCATCCGCGACGCGCTAGCTGCCGTTGCACTGCCATTTGTAGAAGTGCACCTATCCAACGTCTATCGACGCGAACCATTTCGTCACCATTCTTATCTTTCTGACTTGGCCGTTGGTGTCATTGCAGGGTTAGGGGTGGATAGTTACCTCGCAGCGTTGACTTTTGTATTAAAACAACCATCGGTACGACAGAGCGAATAAATACTGTCGTGCCGTTTTTTTTAACCGATTTAATTCACTGACCCTTTGGGGATATTTCATTATGGATTTGCGTAAGCTCAAAACACTGATTGATCTGGTTGCTGAGTCTGACATAGCTGAGCTTGAAATCACTGAGGGTGATGACAAAGTAAAGATCGTCAAATCGAGTGCACCGGTTGCGCCAGTCGCGGCGCCTGCGCCGATGATGGCGGCAGCGCCAGCACCCGCTGCCAGCACTGCTGCTGAAATCGCTGAAAGCAAAGCGACTGCAGACGCGTTGGAAGCCGACACAGTGAAGGCTCCCATGGTTGGTACTTTCTATCGTGCGCCAAGCCCAGGTGCGCCGGCCTTTGTTGAGGTCGGTCAGACCGTTCAGCAAGGCCAACCGCTTTGCATCATCGAGGCGATGAAACTGCTCAACGAAATCGAGGCAGATAAGTCCGGTGTGGTGAAAGAAATCCTCGTCGAAAACGGCGAGCCGGTCGAGTATGGACAGCCTTTGTTTGTGATTGCCTAATTATGTTTGAAAAGATTTTGATCGCCAACCGGGGTGAAATTGCGCTACGCATTCAGCGTGCTTGCCGAGAGTTGGGCGTTAGAACCGTGGTTGTCCACTCCGAGGCAGATCGCGACGCCAAATACGTGCGATTGGCTGATGAGTCAGTTTGCATTGGTCCTGCTCCGTCAAAAGACAGTTATCTCAGTATGCCTGCGATCATCTCGGCCGCGGAAGTGACTGACGCTGAAGCCATTCACCCCGGATACGGTTTCTTGTCAGAGAACGCAGATTTTGCAGAACGGGTCGAAAAAAGTGGTTTCGTGTTTATTGGGCCGCGTTCTGAGTCGATTCGCTTGATGGGCGATAAGGTCAGTGCCAAGCAGGCCATGATTGCTGCTGGCGTACCGGTTGTGCCTGGTTCAGAAGGGGCCTTACCCGATGATCCGCAAATCATTATTGAGACAGCACGCAAGGTCGGTTACCCCGTGATCATCAAGGCTGCAGGCGGTGGCGGTGGTCGTGGTATGCGCGTGGTGCATACAGAAGCAGCCCTGTTGAGTGCTGTCACGATGACCAAGACGGAAGCTGGCACTGCATTTAACAACCCAGAAGTCTACATGGAGAAGTTCCTAGAGAATCCTCGCCATGTAGAGATTCAGATACTGGCCGATGGTGGCAAGCAAGCCGTTTGGCTTGGTGAGCGCGACTGCTCGATGCAACGCCGCCATCAAAAGGTCATTGAAGAGGCTCCTGCGCCAGGTATTTCACGTCGCCTCATTGAAAAAATTGGTGAGCGATGTGCCGAAGCGTGCCGCAAGATTGGTTATCGCGGCGCGGGTACCTTTGAGTTTCTTTTTGAAAACGATGAGTTTTACTTCATCGAAATGAATACCCGTATTCAAGTTGAGCATCCGGTTACTGAATTGATCACAGGTATCGATTTGGTGCAGCAACAGATTCGTATTGCAGCTGGTGAACCTTTTACGCTCAAACAACGCGATATCGAATTCCGTGGCCACGCTGTGGAGTGTCGCATTAACGCCGAAGACCCGTTTAAGTTCGTGCCTAGCCCTGGAAGAATCACCAATTGGCATATGCCGGGTGGGCCCGGTGTGCGAATTGATTCGCACGCTTTCAATGGTTATTTCGTGCCGCCACACTACGACTCGATGATAGCCAAGGTCATTACCTACGGCGACACCCGCGAGCAAGCGGTGGCGAGAATGCGTACTGCGTTGTCAGAAATGGTGGTTGAAGGTATCAGCACCAACATTGCGTTGCATCGCGAATTAATGGCCGATGCCCGTTTCATTGAAGGTGGCACTAGCATCCATTATCTGGAGCACAAGCTCGCGGATCGCCCCTGAGATGACAGGGTTCGTTTGTATGGGCTGAAGGAATAGGGTTATGCGAGAGCTGGTTTTGTACTGTCAAGGTGAGCAAGCTGACCCCTTCACTGATGCGCTCATGGCGTCGGGCGCTTTGTGCGCGTCAGTGGAAGACGCTGACTTAGACACGCCTGAAGAACAACCGATTTACGGCGAACCTGGCAGTGATGCCAGCTCGCACGCTTGGCAAACCAACCGTGTTCTGGCACTACTGGCCGACGGTGTTGATCCCAACCAAGTCGTTTTGCAGGCTCAACAGTTGCTCGATTTCGAGTTAGACGCTGATTGGCAAATTCGTCAGGTGCCCGATGAGGATTGGGTGCGTCTGACGCAATCTCAGTTTGGTCCCATCGAGGTCGGTGAGCGTTTGTTAATTGTGCCGAGTTGGCATCACGACGAGCTGCCACAAACCGATCGCGTGGCTTTGGCGCTAGATCCAGGTTTGGCCTTTGGGACAGGCAGTCACCCAACCACTCACCTGTGTTTGAAATGGCTGGCCAGTGAGATGCCCAAGGGCGTAAGACTGCTGGATTATGGTTGCGGCTCGGGCATTCTAGCGATTGCCGCGCAACTGTTTGAGGCGGGCGAAACATGGGCCGTGGATATCGATGAGCAGGCCGTTGAGTCGACTCAGTACAACGCAAGTGTCAATAAAGTCACATTGACTGCGGCACTTCCAGATGGTCTGCCGGACGGACAGTTTGAGGTGGTGGTCGCCAATATCTTGTCGAACCCACTGAAAGTACTCGCACCCATGTTGAGCCACCGGGTTCAAACCGGTGGTTGGTTGGTTTTGTCGGGCGTTTTAGCGCGCCAGGCTGAGGAAGTCGCGGCTTTCTACGCCCCATGGGTTGATCTTAGTGTCTGGCAGGAGTCTGACGGTTGGGTGTGTCTCGTGGGTCGTCGCAACGGGGAGTCAGGTCAGTGAGCTTGGTCACGCGATGCCCAAAATGTGACAGTGGCTTTGCGGTCACGGCTGATTTGCTTAAGTTACACGATGGTTTGGTGCGTTGTGGACAGTGCTCGCATGTGTTTGACGGGTTTGCGTGCTTACAAGACAATCTGCCCACTCTCACGCAAAAGGTGAGTAAGGATGATGATGAGCCTGGCGTCGAACCCAACATAGCTTCTGAGATTCAGGCCGATCAGCAAGCGCGTGATGAATCTGCTGCGGTACCGCCAGAAAGGACGCAGACGACAGAGCCTCAGGTGTTTCGAACAGTCACACAGCGACAGAAGAGATCGCCACAGCCAGAACAGCCAGAACAGCAAAGCGAAGTGCAGGCCCGAGATCAAGAGCCCTCCTTGGAGGAGCCTCAATTTAAATCGAGTCCGGTTAGCTTTGAAGGGCGTCCAGAGCCCGTCTTTAGAAGAGCGTCAGTACCGAGCGAGCCGGTCCCTGACCCATTGGCCCCCCGTGAGCCCACGTTTAACGCCAGGACGGCGTCAAGTCAGCCAGCCAGTGGATCAACTGGCACACTAGAGAGCGAGCGCAACGAGCCCAGCGCCAAAATATTAGGCGAGGCCAGGGTGCGAGGTGAGGACCCCTCTGCTTCAGGGCGAACCTTACCGGACTTTATGGAGCCAGAGGAGCCAGAGAGCCCAACTTGGACGCTTGCGTGGCTATCGGGGTCGATTGTGTTGTTGGTGGTGTTGCTCGGACAATTGGTCTTCATCTACCGCGACGATTTGGCCAGTAGCGTACCGGCTTTGCGCCCAGCATTGGAGCAAGTGTGTCGCCCATTGAATTGTGAGGTGGGATACACCAAACGAATCGAACGCATCTTTATTGTTGGATCTTCCTTGCAAATGGCCTCCTCGCAGCGAGCAGACAATGCCAATGAACACGATTACCTGTTGCGACTCACCTTGCAGAATCGCTACGATCGTGCGCAACCTTGGCCAAATTTAATGGTTGCTTTATCGGACCCTTCCGGCACTGTTGTTATTCGTGAGTCCTTAGCCCCGTCTCAGTACCTGCCTTCAACATTATCGGAGCGGCCCTTTGGTGCTCAAGAAGAGGCCAGTTTGGAAGTCCCGTTGCGGGTGAAAGGTTCGCCAGTTAGCGGGTTTGAAATCGATAAATTTTTTCCATAGGACCCGTGCGCGGGATAAACGATATGTCTTCTGAAGTTTTGATTTGTGGGTCGGTAGCGTTTGACACAATCGCGGTGTTTGATGGGCGTTTCAAGGACCACATCTTGCCTGATCGTATTCATGCGCTAAGTGTGTCATTTCTGGTGCCAAGCATGCGCAAGGAGTTCGGTGGTTGCGCTGGCAACATAGCCTACAACTTGCAATTGTTAGGTGGTCAACCTGTGCCAGTGGCCACGGTTGGACAGGATGCCACGGATTACCTCGATCGGTTTAAGCGCCTTGGTATCCCAACTCAGTACATCAAAGTTTTGTCGGACATGTTCACCGCCCAGTGCTTTATCACGACGGACCTTGATGACAATCAAATCAGTGCCTTCCATCCCGGTGCTATGGACCGTTCAGCAGACAATGACCCAACGGCTCAAAGCGCTGCTTGGGCGATAGTGGCACCTGACTCAAAGGCGGGCATGTTGGCACACGCCGACCGCTTGGCTGCGGCTGGCATTCCTTTTATTTTTGACTTGGGTCAGGCGATGCCACTGTTTGATGGTGCTGAATTGCTAGCCGTGTTTTCCAAGGCGCGTGCTTTGGCCTTAAATGACTACGAGGCTAGCGTGGTAGAAGAACGCACGGGTCGTTCACCAGCCTCGTTGGCGCAAGACCTAGAGGCGGTGGTTGTTACCCGCGGTGCGGAAGGCGCAACCCTCTATCTGGCGGGTCAAACCATCCATATCGATCCGGTCAAGCCCACAGACGTTGTTGATCCCACAGGTTGCGGCGATGCACATCGCGCCGGCTTGCTACACGGATTGACGCAAGGATGGTCTTGGGAGAAGGCATGTATGCTCGGTAATGTGATGGGATCCCTCAAAATAGCTTCACGTGGCCCACAGAATCACGCTCCATCTGCGGCTGAAATTGGCACGTTGATGCAGAGTTCATACGGCATCGCACTGTAAAATGAAATTTGATTCACTTTTTTTGGGGTAGATCTCATGACTGATCTCTCAATACGTAAGGGTTCGTCAGTTGTTCGCCTTGGTTTGCTCGTCGGGTTGTTCGGGGCCATGGGTCTGACCGTATCAGGGTGCACCACGCCAAGTGCCTCTGCCAATGTATACAGCTACGGTCAGGCCCAAAGCGAACAAATTGTTCGCGAGGGAACCGTGACTAAATTGCGCCCCATCGTTATCCAGAATGACAAAAGCTCGGGTGCCGGCATGGTTGCCGGTGGTGCTTTAGGTGGTGTGGCTGGCAGTGCTGTCGGTGATGGTACCGGTCGGGATCTGGCCATCGTTGGGGGCGCCATTCTTGGCGCTCTGGTCGGTGAAAAGGTTGAGCAGGGGGCTGGTAAGGCCGACGGTTTGGAAATCACTGTCCGGTTAGACAACGGCGAAACCCGTGTGATTGCTCAAGAGGCTGATGTACCGCTGTCTGTTGGCCAACGGGTACAAGTCATCAGTGGTACGGGTGCCACTCGTGTGGCGCCTCTGTAAGAAAGAGATTGGGTGTGCGCGAAGTGTGCTGATACTTCGCGCTGCCTGGTCATCATGAGCGCGCCAAACGAGTGTCGGGCGCTTCAAGTGTTGGGCGTATCAGATGCCAAACAATGTAAAGTTGATGCGGCTCAGTACCATCATGGCGATTTGAGCCAGGATCAACAGAACCAGCGGTGAAAAATCAAAACCACTAAAGTTCGGCAAAATACGTCGAATGGGCTCGAGCAGTGGTTCGGTGAGGGTACGCAAAACGGGCATGACTGGGGCGAGTGGATTAACCCACGATAGAACCGCTTGAATCAAGGTGAGCCAGATAATCAGATTCAGCGACCAGCGGCCCAATGTCACCAGTGCGGCAAGCAAAGCCGGCACAATCAATTCCACCGGTGGGACCGACCGCATGGCGACCATCCAAAGGAATATCAAATAGAATAGGGCGATCAGGTAGGCACCTAACAAACTCGGATAGTCAATCGACTTACCGGAGGGGATCACTGCTCGTATGGGTTTAGATAACCACTCAGTCGCTCGGAAAATCAGTTGTGAAAATGGATTGAATGGGTGAAATCGCACAGCGTGCAACCAGCACCGCGCAAGAAAAGCCGCACCTAGAATCGTGAAGCTGATTTCGATTAAAAATTGCAAGATATCGCCAGACATTGAAGGTACCGCACCGTTGAAAGTCAGTTAATGACGGCATTGTCGCATGACTGATGGTGAAACCGCCAAGCAACCCAGCACATAAAAAAACCGCCCAGACCGAAAAGGCGCTGGGCGGTGTCTTGCAAACAGCTTGTCCCTTAGTTACTTAGGGACGGCCACCCGTGGGGAAAGGCCATGATGCAGCTGGATTCAGAGCAGTCTTCGCACCGGGTGCGGCGGCTGTTGACGGTCTAGCTGTTGCTGGCTTTCTCACTGCGGCTTTTTTAGCGGCCGGTTTTTTTGCTGTTTTTTTTACAGCTTTCTTTGCTGGCGCCTTCTTGGCGACTACTTTTTTAGCAGGCGCTTTTTTAGCAACGGTTTTTTTAGCGACTGCTTTTTTAGCAGGTGCTTTTTTTGCCGGTGCTTTTTTAGCGACAGCCTTTTTGGCTACTGCTTTCTTAGCAACGGCTTTTTTAGCAGGAGCTTTTTTAGCAGGTGCTTTCTTAGCCGCTACTTTCTTGACCGCCTTCTTGACCGCCTTCTTGACCACTTTCTTAGCGGCTGCCTTCTTGGCGGGTGCTTTTTTAGCGACCGCCTTCTTTGCTGGCGCCTTCTTAACCGCTACTTTCTTGACCGCTTTCTTGACGGCTTTCTTAGCGACGGTCCTTGTGGCAGCGGCTTTCTTAACAGCCTTCTTGACCACTTTCTTCACGGCCTTTTTAACGGCCGTTTTTTTGGCTGCGACTTTTTTGACGACGGCCTTTTTGGCGGGCGCCTTTTTAACCGCAACTTTCTTCACCGGTGCCTTCTTAGCGGCGACTTTCTTGACCGCTTTTTTGGCTGGCGCCTTCTTTGCTACTTTTTTGGCTGTTGCCATTGTCTAACTCCTTTAGTTCAGGGACCCAAAACAAGGAACGCGCGCCTTGAGAACTGCCCTACTGGGTCGACCACAAGGCTCGCGCTATCCACTACCTGAATTCGTTAGCCAATAATGACAACGATGATTCAGGTTGCGAATGCTTAACGACCATCTCGTGCATTGATATTTTTAATATCGAGTCATGGGATGGTCATACAAGAGATGGGTTGTTTGACCATCTCTGTTATTGCTCGCGTTTCGAGTCTCTGACCTAGGCGCTTATTCCCAGCTCAGTGCACCGCCTGTCTGATACTCGATGACGCGCGTTTCGAAGAAGTTGCGCTCTTTCTTTAGATCAATCATTTCAGCCATCCAAGGGAAGGGGTTTTCCTCTTGGT
>JAWOGG010000115.1:0-7844 GCA_046497085.1 Orrella sp. | reverse complement strand
TAGACACAAATTACATCATTATCCCGCTGATTTATAATTGTATCAACAGCAATAGCAGTCTTACCAGTCTGACGATCACCAATTATTAATTCACGCTGGCCACGACCGATCGGAATCATTGAGTCAATGGCTTTCAAACCAGTCTGCAATGGCACCTTAACCGGTTCTCTGGTTATAACTCCAGGTGCTTTAAACTCAGTTGGGCGAGTTTTTTCAGTATCTATCTTACCTTTTCCATCTATAGGCTGTCCTAAAGAATTAACAACCCGGCCAATCATATTTTCCCCAACTGGAACTTCAATAACATTTCCAGTTCTCTTTACTTCATCACCTTCCTGGATTTTTCTCTCATCACCCAGGATAACAATACCTACATTATCTTCTTCAAGATTTAATGCCATACCATAAACTTCATTTGGAAACTCAACAAGCTCCATAGACATACAATCTTCTAATCCATAAACATGTGCTATACCATCACCAACAGATACAGCAATGCGATGAACACCAATGCCCAACCTGCAGACGAACGGGCGTCAGCGACGCTCTTCACTGTAAAGAAGCGCATGATGACGTGGGGCAAGCCAGCGGTACCAATCATCAGTGACAGGGTGTAAACAAACATGTTCAGTTTGCTACCTGGCAATGAAGTGGTGTATTCACCAAAACCAAGGTCCTGAATAACCTCATTGAGAGTCACCAACAGTGATCTGTTGGTATCAGCCATATCGGCCCCGAGACCAAGTTGTGGCAAAGGATTGCCTGTCAACTGCAACGAAATAAAGATAGCGGGAACGATATAGGCAGAAATCAGCACGATGTACTGTGCCACCTGGGTATAAGTAATGCCTTTCATGCCACCAAACACAGCATAGGCAAACACGATCGCCATACCGATGTAAATGCCCATTTCACTGCTTACCCCTAAAAAGCGTGAGAAAGCCACGCCCACACCGGTCATCTGTCCGATGATGTAGGTGAGAGAAGCGATGAGCAAACAGATGACCGCGATGGTAGATGCTGATTTGGAGTAGAAGCGGTCGCCAATGAATTGTGGCACGGTGAACTTACCGAACTTACGCAGATAAGGCGCAAGAAGGCAAGCCAATAACACATAGCCACCGGTCCAACCCATTAAGAACAAGCTGCCGCCATATCCCATATAAGCGATCAAGCCAGCCATTGAAATGAAAGAAGCCGCAGACATCCAGTCAGCTGCTGTTGCCATGCCGTTTAATACTGGGTTGACGCTACTGCCAGCGACATAGAATTCACTGGTTGAGCCAGCACGTGCCCAAATAGCGATGCCGATATAGATGGCGAACGATAGGCCAACGACTAGGTAAATTGTGGTTTGAAGTTCCATGAGGTAGTCTCCTTACTCTTCGTGAACGTCAAACTTGCGATCGATTTCATTCATCTTCTTGCGATACCAGAAGATCAACGCAATGAACACATAGATTGAGCCTTGCTGGGCAAACCAAAAGCCAAGTGGGTACCCACCAAGCATGATCTTGTCCAGCACATCAGCGAAGACAATCCCCGCCCCGTATGACACCAGTGCCCAAATCACGAGCACCTTAGCCAGTAGTCCCATGGTCGCGCGCCAATAGGCGTGGGAATCATGTTGATTGGACATAACACCTCCTCACGGTATAAATAAATAGAATTATTTTTTTGACCTACGAGATGAATTACAGCAGAATTAAAAATGCAAACTATTAGGGAAACTAAGTACGTTTATTTGTGGAGTTAGATAACTGACAAAGGGCTTACAAGCTGGGTCTGTTTTTCTGACATTAAACTTACGCTTTCTTTCTTGATACTGACAAAATAGTGCAAGATTTCAGGGGGTTGCGTGCCCCCGAGGAATACCCATGACAAATCATTCTGATTCACAAATAGGTACTTCCAAAAGCCTGGTAAATGGCCTCGTAGAACAACTTATAACGGTGATGCCATTTTCAGAAATGAGTCGCGAACATGTCGAGTTATTTATTCAAAGCTGCGATGAGCAATATTACGAACCCGATGAAATTATTATTGATTCAGCGGCTGGTAAACCCAAGTATTTATATTTAATAAGGCAGGGCTCAGTCTCTGGTCAGCGACAGACTGAACAAGGTGAGACCGTTTATTTTGAACTTGACGCGGGTGAACTCTTCTCGATTGGTTCAGCGCTGACAGACCGGCCTGTCAGTACAACTTATAAATCAATGGGTGATACGTTTTGTTTGTTATTTCCGGTAAAGGAAATACACGAACTAGGTATTAAGTCACCAGAATTTATTGAATTTCTAAAAGACAATTTTCGTCTGATCTTACAGAAATCACAAAATGATTTACGGCAACATTTTGCCGCACGTGCAGCTGAAGCACAGCTTCATCAGAACGCACTAGGCTCACTGATTACACGCGCACCTGTGACCGTCTCGCCTGAGACACCCTTGCGCCAAGCATTGGCTACTATGGATGAGCAGCGCATTGGTTCGATCCTGATCGTTAACCATGATCAACAGCTCATCGGGATTTTGACACGCCACGATTTACTCAAGCGAGTGGTTTTAGCGGAGATTGACTTGTCGAAATCCATATCAATGGTCATGACCACCGATATTAAAACGCTTGAAACCGATGCCACGGTCGAAATGGCTGGTGACTTGATGCTGCAAGCTTCGATCCGTCATATTCCAATCACAGAAAACCAGAAATTGGTTGGACTGATTTCTGAGCGCGATTTATTTTCATTGCAACGGTTTTCTGTCGGCAATATCAGTGCTGCGATACATGGTGCAGCGAGTGTTGACGCACTTGTGAGAGCATCCGAACACATTAGACAGTACGCCAAGAACTTGCTAAGTCAAGGCGTGACAGGACATCGCCTGACCAGCCTCGTTAGCCATCTGAATGATTTGTTGACCCAACGCTTAGTTGATATCACTGCGCGCGAATTCGATATTGACTCAACTCAATTCTGTTGGTTGGCGCTAGGTTCTGAAGGACGCGAAGAACAAACTATTTCTACTGACCAAGACAACGCATTGATAGTTGCCGACCACGTTTCTGATGTCGCGATGCAGCATTATTTAAGCTTTGCACGTCAGGTTAATGAAAGTTTGGATAGATGTGGTTTTCCGTTGTGTAAAGGCAACGTGATGGCCAGTAATCCGGCGTATTGTCGCCGGCAGGCAGATTGGCTAGCCCAGTGTCTGGGATGGATAGAGGCCGGCTCTCCTCAAGATCTGCTCGATGCCAGTATCTTTTTTGATTTTCGAGCGATTGCGGGTAATGACTTATTGGCTCAACCACTGACAGAACAAGTCAGTCAAGCTGCCGCTAAAACTCCACGTTTTATGGCACTGATGGCAACAAATGCCATGAACTGGAAGGTGCCTTTAACATTGTTCGGGGGGTTGGACACGACAGAAAGGGATGGTCGGCAAACCTTGGATCTCAAGCTAAACGGCACAGCTTTAGTGGTCGACTTCGCCCGCATCTATGCCTTAGCGAACAACATTACAGTTAGAAACTCCAAAGAGCGCCTGGAGGCGATCGCCCAATTGCCACGTTTTGGGCAAGCGAAGGGACAAGACTGGGTGGCCACGTTTGAGTTTTTACAGACCCTACGGCTTAAAGCTCAAATCGATGATGAGTTGATAGACAATAATCCGAATGTTCTCAATGTCGACAAGTTGAGCAAAGTCGACAAGGTAGTGCTTAAGGCCGCCTTCAACATCTGCAAGACCATGCAGCAACGTCTTAAGCTTGATTATGTTCGATAAGTTTTTTAAGAAATCCGCTGCTGCAGCCCCCAACGGCGCTGATAGCACTGTGAACGCAACTCATACACAAAGTCGTTGGGTCGTCTTGGATACGGAGACCACGGGCTTGAGCTTGTGGCGCGATCGATTGATTTCGATAGCCGCCGTGGCTATTCATGTTGAACCTGAGCTGCGGTCGGCTCGCATCCGAATGGCTGATAGTTTTGAGGCGGTGATCAAACCCCCCGAGGTCACACGAGCCAAGGTCATACGATTCAATAACAAACGCTCCAAGGAAAATATTCTTATTCATCACATTGGCGTTCATGCGCAAACTGTGGGTGAAGATCAAGCCGCTGCACTTGAGCGCTTTAAAACTTGGATTGGCTCAGCGCCTCTATTTGCTTTTCACGCGCCGTTTGATCAGTCGATGGTGAATAAGGCCTACAAAAAGGTGTCGCTAACCACCCCTCAAAACCCTTGGATCGATGTGGCTCTCCTAGCGAACTGGGTCGCGCGAGATGCCCTGCACCTATCCTTAGATGACCGCATGAAGCAGTTTGGGTTGCAATGTATGTCTAGGCACCAAGCCGCAGGAGATACGTTGGTGACCGCTGAGATGCTCTTAAAAATGTTGCCTGCGCTACGTCGTAAAGTCAGTGATGTAGATGGGCTGGCTCATTTGGCCCGCGATCAAATCGCTTGATCGCTAAGCTAAGGTTGTTCTTGGTTTTATACTCTAGCGTGTTTGCGCAAGGCAAACACCGTATGTCACCAGTCTCTTGGAACACTTGTGTCTCAGCCTACCCCTACCGCACCCAAAGCAGCGTTGTCCGATAAGCGGCAGCTTGTGCTGTCTATGGCAGGGGTGGCGGTAACGGTTTCGATTGTCGCCTTTGACGCCACGATCATCAGTACTATCTTGCCGCAAGTCGCTGTGGCACTCGATGGCATGTCTCTATATGCATGGGCTGGTACGGGATATTTTTTGGCGTGTGCAGTCACCATCATGATTTTTGGACGTCTTGGCGATTTATACGGCCGCAAGCCACTGATGCTGTTGTCACTGGTCTTGGTGACACTGGGCTCGGTACTCTCAGGTTTGTCCCAGAGCATGGGGCAATTGGTCGCTTTCAGGGTGTTGCAAGGTATTGGTGGGGGCATGATGATTGCCACAGCATTTGCTGCGCCTGCGGATATCTTTCCGGATCCCAAACAACGGGTGCGGTGGATGGTGTTGTTGTCATCGACCTTTGCGATGGCTAGCGGTATAGGACCTGTGTTGGGTGGAGTGGTGACGCAGGCGCTTGGATGGCGTGCTGCGTTTTTTGTGATTCCCATTACCGCCATCGTGGCCTTCGCCATGATTTGGCGTTATTTTCCAAGGCTCCAACCGGCCAGTGACGACCAACATCGAATGGATTGGGCGGGCGCTTTTCTGATGGCCGTGACCGTGGGTGCGCCTTTGGTTGGGATCGAATTGCTGGCGGGCCGTGATACGCAAGTGCCAGTGTCGGTAGGTGTGGCTGTCTTGGTGAGCACGGTTGTGTCAGGTTATTTGCTGCTAAAGGTAGAGCGGCGGGTACCGACTCCAATTTTTCCATTACGCATCTTGCAAACCAAGCAAGCCCGATATCTAAACATCGCCTCCATCCTAAGCGGGGCCGTGATGTTTATTCTTATCTACTACATCCCCCTACAGTTTCAAGACGTTTTTGGGTTTAGCCCTACATTGGCCGGTGCATTGATCACACCGCTGGTGGCGGGCATGCCTATTGGCAGCATTATCAACGGCAGGCTATTTCCCCGTGAGACCAATCCGCAGCGTTTGATGTTTTTAGGTAGCGTGCTGCTGGGTGCGGGTTGCTTATTGGCACTGACCTTCACGGCTGACAGTGCGGTTTGGTGGGTGTTGCTCACCATGGGTTTCTGCGGTTTGGGACTGGGCTTTTTGTTGCCTAACTTCACGCTCTTCATGCAAATCGTGGCTCATAGACAAGACGTCGGCGTGGCCTCGGCTTTGATTCAAACCACGCGAGCTTTAGGCAGTGCCGTGGGCACGGCACTGGTTGGTGTCGCGATTGCTGAATTGTCGATCCGAACGGGCCTTCGGATCGGATTAATCGCTTCTGTTTGCGCTTGTGTCGTGGTTGGCTGGTTAGCGATCAACATCAAGATGAATAGCTACACCTCGCGTTAAAGGTCGCTGCCATCCGCTATTGCGAGCTTTGTTTAACCCATTCACCCATGAAATGCGCAGGTTCGCCAGTTTCAAATGCCGCGCCAAATTCGCCAATGGTGTCGTTAATGGCATCGGTCAGTGGCAATTTTTCCCACCGGCGCATGAGGCGCTTCTGTTGTTTGACTGCTTCTGGCGCTAATCCATAAAACAAGGTCGCGATTTCTTCTAGACGGGCATCAAGTGCCTCAGGCTTGACTGTCTCATTGATCAAGCCCCACGCCAGTGCTTGCTCGCTGCCGACCAATTCTCCGCTCAAAAGCATCCAACTCGCGTGAGTTGGACTGATCAGTCGCGGCAATAGCGTGGCGTGGATGACAGAGGGAATGCCGACCTTGACTTCTGGCATACCGAATTGGGTGCCATCAGCTGCAATACGCAGATCACAAGCCATGGCCAACTCTAATCCCGCGCCTAAACACCAACCAGGGATACGCGCCACGACTGGTGCTGGGAAATGACGGACCGCTTCACAGAGCTCGCCCAAACCACTGATGAAAGTTTCGGCACCTGCTCGATCCAAAGTCACCATTTCTTTGATATTAGCGCCAGCCACAAAGGCTTTATCACCAGTGCCGCGCAGTACCAGTAGGCGTATTTGTGCGTTCTGTGCCAACTCGGCGAGCGCTTGCTTAAGGTCAGTCACTACTGGAGTACCGAGGATGTTTAGATGGTTCTTGGTTTCAATGGTCAAGCAGGCGATGCCGCGATCGTCAATACTGGCGTGGGCGTGGGGCAAGCGGATAACTTCAGTCATTGTGTTCCCATGTGATTTCAGTGATAGTAAAAGTGAGGTTATTGCCAAGCATCGTACAATGCGGCGAACCCATTGTTGACTCAGATTTTCGCTATGTCATCCAATCGCTAAACCATCCGTTATGACCGTCACTGAATCCTCTCGCACCTACCCATGGCTGTTTGGTGCAGGCCTGGCTTTAGGCCTGGCACTTTCGTTCTGGTACTTCAGCCAGCAACTCGTTGAGGGTGATCAGCTACAAATGGTTCACCGCGGTTATCTGGGTGCGTACCACGGGATTTGGCTAAATGTTGGCAACACAGCGAGTGTGGTTGGTAATGTGCCAGGTTCCTTATTGGCTTGGCTGGTGGGCGGACCGCTGCTGATTTGGGATTCGCCCTACGCGCCAATATTGTTTCTGTTAGGGCTTCGACTGGTTGGATTTTTGCTGCTCGATAACGTCATTCGGCAGATATTTGGCGATCGATGGCTGGTACGGCTGATCTTTTTAGCGCTCTGCTGGCTAAACCCTTGGTTTCTGTTTGACAGCCTGCTCTACAACCCATCGTATCTAATTTTCTGCGCGGGGTTGCATTTTTGGTCGGCTTGGCGGTTGCGAGAGTCTGCGCAATTCCTGCCCACTATTTTGCACATCCTTTCCATTGGCTTGGCTGTGCAATTACATTTTTCTTGGCCCTTGCTCGTGATGATATCTGCTTATCTCGTGTTCAAGGGCGTGTTGCGTCTGAACGTTTGGGGTGTATTAGTGGCCATAGTCCTGATTGGGCTTTCACTTGCGCCTTATTTGCAGCAGTTAATTGCCAATCCTGACATTGCAAACAACGCCGATCCCAATGCGAGTAATGATCGTTACATCGGTTGGGGTGGGGTACATGTTTATCCTGTCTTAAAAGCCGCTATTTATTGGTTGCGCTACGGGTCATGGGCGTTTTCTGGGATGCTGACTAACTATGCTGACTTCGCTTGGATTGCATCGCCCTGGCTGCAATGGGTGGTGTCGCTTTTATGGCGCATCTTTTTGACAGTGCTAGCTGTGGGTACATTATTTATTTCACTCATTGCAAATATTTATGCTTTTAAACAGATT
>JAWOGG010000078.1:0-11613 GCA_046497085.1 Orrella sp. | reverse complement strand
CCCCAAGGGCCATTGGCCTGCCACAAAACCGCTCGCATCAAACCGTCTGACAATTGCCAACGGCCTCGGGTAGTCTCAACGAGAAACGTCTCTAACGCGCCTAAGCCAACTTGCTCGAGTGCCGCTTGAAAGGTTTCTGAGGCCTGTGCATCAATCCGCAAACCATTAACAGTAAGCGTGGCATCACCGAGTGGTATCGGATTAATCTGAACATTTACAGCGACCTCAGCCCAATCCATGCTTGCCAATCGAGTTTGATCATGCCAAAGCTCGACGTTGTCTATCAGTAGACGATCTAGGGTCAACTGCCAGCTTGACTGGCTCGGGTTATTCAAACGTTGCCAACGTTGCTTGAAGGCATCCGGACTGAATAACGGTTGCTCATTCAGCGCTTGTGATTCTGATGCCCCGCGAGTCAACGTCACATCTTTTAACCAGGCCTGTTCAATCTGGATGACGCGATCAAGCAAACCCAACCAAGACACCCCCGCCCTTATCTGACCTATGCGCACGGCTTCTTTACTGGTCTGACTTTTAGGGATCACGACATCGTCTGCCTGCAATAACAGGTTGGGCCATACGGCGATAGCCATCGAACCCCTGATCTCTAACTGTGGATGCACCACATCACGAAGCCCTTGCTTGATCAGATTGTGCCCTACTGACGTATTGAGTAGCGCCAGCATCAACGCGAGCAGCACAAGGGTCACCACAAGGAACCAAGCCACAAACCTGAACAGTGCACCCACCATCGACCGCTCTCCCTTTTTAGGTCGCCTTCAGTTTAGATCGCCTTCAATTAACTGATGGCATGGCGAAGGTGTCCTCATGTCCCACCAAACACTGGGTGACGTCTTGACGACTAGCCAACCAGTTCGATAGTTGCGCTTGGTCCATTATCCCCATTTGCCGCACAGCTTGGGCCATCCCCTCATGAAACAAGTCCAGCAAAAGGCGATGCTTGGAATCCAATTGCCATGGGCTGTCGCCGCGCACAACCTGCCATTGTTTCGATTGCAAACACTCGGCCAACACCTGTGGCGCATCAGGGCCAGCGGCAACACCAAAGCCTTTGTCAGTTTGTTGATGCTGATGGAACCCGTCCACCACAGTCACATCTTCAGCTGTCTGAGGCTGCCACTGCGAGCGGCCGTCATAGGTCAAAACGGTATAAAACGGGACGGTTAATAAATCACAAAACCGTGCAATCCAGGTAGGAGATATCAGATCAAATAAGGCCGCAGCGGTCACGAGATCATGCGGCTCTTGTCGCAGAATCGCTTCGATTTCCTGATTCAAATCTGCTTGCAGAAATCGAATCGTCATGGTTTGCGTCGCGCGTTTGATAACCAACCGCCCGGGCTCATCAAACTCGACCACTTCTGCCCATTCGCGAATCGCCTGCTGCGCGGCCAATAACAGCTCAGGATCATAGTCCACTAGCGTCCAATGCTGCTCAGTGCCAAACAGCGGCGCTAATGCTCTGAAATTAGAGCCACTGCCGCATCCCAAATCAATGACTCTTAAATTAGGAAGAAGCGCTCCGTGACGTTGCTTTAAACAATCAAGCATGGCGCGCTCAACCTCTGGGTTACGGCTCGCATGGTCTACCGGCTCGCGCAAACTCAGCCAGTGCGCAGAAAAGCCGCTCATGCGCTCTCCCATTCAGAGGCAAACTGTGTCTTCAACATATCGTAGAAATATCCTTTTTTAGAGCGCAACTCATCGAAAGTTCCACTCTCAATCATACGTCCACCAACCATAACAATGACTCTATCAGCCCGCCGAATTGTCGACAGTCGGTGCGCAATGACTAAAGTTGTTCGGTCTTGCCGCGCCCGGTCGAACGCTTGAACGACCACAGCCTCAGTCTGAGGGTCTAGCGCACTAGTGGCCTCATCTAGTATGAGAATCGGTGGGTCCTTGAGCAAGGCTCTCGCAATCGATAAACGCTGTCGCTCACCACCGGACAAAGAACGCCCCCTTTCCCCCACCAAAGAATCAAACCCCTCAGGCAGGCGCTCAATAAAACTCAAAGCGCACGCATCATGGGCTGCTTGGCGAAGTTGTTCGTCAGAAGCCTCCGACAGACCCACACGCAAATTCTCTGCCACTGAGCGATTAAAAAGCAGCGTTTCTTGAAACACCACACCAATGTTTTGACGAAGACCGGATAGTGTCATGTCGCGAATGTCACAACCATCAATCAGTATCTTGCCTTGCTGAGGGTCAAACAACCGATACAACAAAGCCAATGCGGTTGACTTGCCGGCACCAGAAGGCCCAACCACTGCAACAGTCTGGCCGGGCTCAATCTCAACAGTGAGCTGGTCAATCGCTGCCCTGTTTGGATCATAGCCAAACACAACAGACTGGAATGAAATCGCGCCACTTAAGCGGCCAGGATCACGGGCATTGGACGATTCACGCACGTGGGTGTTGAGATCCATGACCTCAAAAAACTCTCGTAATTTGGGCGCTTCTAAAGAAAGACGATTGGCAAACCCAACGGCTTGCTCGAGTCGGCCAATAATCAAGCCGGCGAACCCGATAAAAGTCACGATCTCGCCAATCGAAATCTCTCCTTGAGAAAACAACCAAAGCCCCATCAACAACATCGCTAAGACCGTAAAGGTTGTCGCCGAACGCGATAACACCGTAATCACAGCCCACCAAGACAAGGCAGGAAATTGCGCTCGAATCACTTGATCACTTAAGCCTTTGAGTGTGCCCACCTCTTTTTGAATCCGCGAAAAACTTTGCACTAAGGCCACATTACCTAACGTATCGGACACATGTTCGGCTAAAGCGGAATAGTGACCCTCAACGGCCCGCTGCAAAGCATCGGTTTGCCTCATCACAAAGACGGTCATCCCAACAAAAACCAAACTCAGCAAGATAAGCAAACTAGCCATTTGCCAGTTCAAATAGACCGCCACCGGCATCAAGACCACCACCGCCAGAAAAGCCGCCAAATGGTCTCTGAAGAAACTCAACCAAAGCGACCACATGGCATCGGTGCCTTGCAGCATGATTTTTAATAAACGACCTGAGTGCGCGACATCACGGTGATGCAGCGGCAACTCCAACACATGTTCAAAGTAATCATGCAACACGACATGCCGTCGCGCGTGAGCGAGTCGATCCGCGAACAAGGCAACCAATACGCCACTAAAGATGGCGAATAAACCCACAAGAACCCAAGCAATCAACAGAGGACTTAGTGACGACCATAGGGTCGAGCTTGATTTGTTGATGTCGTCCGTCTGACTGATCAGCACATCGATGACGCGCCCAAACAGAATGGGCTCAGCGAAAACAGCACAAACGAGCAACAGATTACCCGCTGCAAGCCACCAGCCCGTGCGTTTGTCCGAGCCCAGTAAACCCAGCACCCGTCCATACAGACGCTGCCAAGACATGTCTTTATCGGCCACTTTCAAATGTGGCTTGGTTCATGTCAGCGATAACGTGTGTGGGATCGACCACCCGCGTGAGCTCTTTCATAAAAATAGAAGGCGAGACTTCGTCTGGTGTGGCCAACCAGCCTCGACGTTGCATCAGTTGGCCAAGCGCTGGTTTAGCCGTCAAAACAACGAATGGGATGGCAAGCCAAAGGCCGCCAATAAACAGCGCCAACGGTAGCAAGGCGGCTGGGTGTGTAACCACCAATGGCCAAGCCATCAGTAAACCTATCAATGTGTGTGGCCAGAACGCTTTGGTCGCAGTCATCCATCCAATCGTGGCGTCATCTCGATTTTGAGAGGCCCAACCGGTGCGTTTGCCTAAAAGCGTACCCGTCATGAACAAAGACTGAGATACCCACATGATTGGACTGATAATGGTGGAGAACAACATCTCCACGAGCAAACTGAACACAAAACGAATGCTGCCACCAAAAGCTTGACGTTGACCGGATCGCAACAAAACAATAACAGCGCTGCCTAGCTTAGGCATCATAATCATGAACCAGATGATCGCGAGTGTTGGCCAAGCATAGGCCATATCCAACACTTCAGGCAGGTGCGTTGCCTGAGAAATTAAGGCAATCAACAGGCCCGCACCAGTCAACCATGCGGGACCAGCAAAGAACATCAAGATAGCCAAAAACAACTGAATTCTGCTCGTTAGCTTCAGTCCTGGCATAGTCAAAAACGAAACGTACTGAAGGTTACCCGCGCACCAACGCAAATCGCGCTGAATAAAGTCCAACAAATTGGGCGGGTTTTCTTCGAAACTTTCGTCCTCGAAGGGATAGACCCTGACCTCATAGCCCCCTCGTCGCATCATCACCGCTTCGAGCTGATCGTGGCTTAACACGTGTACGAGTTGTCCACGACGGTCTTGCCACACAGGCAATTGACAATACGCCATGAAAGGTGCCAAGCGAATGACGGCGTTATGACCCCAATAAGGTCCGCAGTCCCCTTGCCACCATGCACTGCCAAGTGTGTAAGAGCGCATGCCTAATCGCATTCCAAACTGAAAGAGCCGTGTAAATGCGTTACCCGAGGGCAACCCGACAACCAAACCTTGAAGAATACCGACTTGGGGGTTAGCCACCATGATGTTGACAAGCTTATCAAGCGCTTTGGCAGTCATTAAACTGTCCGCATCCAAAACCACTGCGAACTCATGATCGCTGCCCCATTGCTGGCAGAATGCTTCGATGTTGCCTGCCTTAAAACCCGTGTTTGTGGTGCGCCGCCGGTACGTGAGGGCGACTTGGTCGCGCCAGCGATCAGCCACAGCCTCAAAAGCCAGCGCCTCATGCGCCGCCCAAGAGCCCTCTGTTGTGTCACTTAATACGTACAGTTGAAAGCGCTCCTGCGCTCCTTGGGCCACAAGACTGGCAAGCATCAAATCTAGGTTGCGGACCAACCGCGCTGGTGTCTCATTGCGTATGCAAAACAACAAGGCTGTCTTGGTCTGGCTCTGCATTGGCATGGGAGTTTGTGTTTCTGTGTCTGCCGGGTCTTTGGCATTCACCATCGCAGCTGTCGTAGGCGATGCGATCACGGCATCTTCTAGCACCCGCGGCTGCCACGGATTCTTAGACAACAGAGTCAACCAAACCCCTACGAGCGCATTACAAACCCCGATCGATAACCAAGGGGCCACAACGACGAACATGCTCAAGATACCCCAGTCCAACCAGCCGTAACCACCCGGCGCCAGGGCAAAACCCATAAGCGCTACCAGGCCAAGCGTGAACGCTAGCACCAACAAAACAAACAACACACGGCGTCGCGCCATTACCTTCGCACCAATTCAGACAGGAAAGGGATAGAGTTGGGATGCCCCGAGAAGTTCCGCATCAGACGCCCAAACATCGGCACCAAAAAACACGGGGCCATTGCCATGGGAGCATTGCCCCCTATAATTTCTAAGCCGCGTTAGTATAGGCGAGCAACCTTTGATCAACCGCGAACTTCCCTTTCTGGTGACCTGTCTTTGCAAACTTCTACTGTCATCGCCCATGCTCTCTGGTACGAGGGCCCTCAACAGGCTGCCATTCGAGCCGAGACGCTTAGTGTTAAATCCCCAGAAGAATGCTTGGTTATAGGGTTGCACAGCGCCATCAGTCGTGGCACAGAATCACTGATTTTTAATGGCCGTGTGCCACCAAGCGAATTCCAGCGCATGCGCGCGCCTTTCATGGAGGGTGAGTTTCCCTTTCCGGTGAAATACGGTTACTGCCATGTCGGCCTAGTCGAGCAGGGCCCTTCAGGGCTCGAGGGGCAAAGGGTGTTTTCCTTACATCCACACCAAAGCGCCCTGATTGCCGATCCTGGCATGCTCTGCCCGCTACCTGATGCCCTACCGGGTGCGCGAGCGGTTTTGGCGGCCAACATGGAAACCGCACTGAATGCCGTCTGGACAGCCAAAGTCGGTCCAGCAGATCGGGTTGCTATCGTTGGCGGCGGCGTGGTCGGGCTACTGGTTGCCTATTTATGTGGTCAGATGCCTGGGGTTCAAGTCAATGTCATTGACCCATTCCGAGGGCGCGCAACCCATTGCCATGCGCTCGGGGTTGACTACCTGCACCCTGATGATAAGGACAGCATAGCAACTGATGCACTGGACTGCGACGTGGTCTTTCACACCAGCGGCAACCCTCAAGGGTTACAAACAGCGTTGGCTTTAGCCGGTAACGAAGCGGCTGTCATCGAACTGAGTTGGTATGGTGACCGTCTAGTACCAGTTCCGCTAGGGCAAGCGTTTCACAGCAGACAGTTGCGGTTGCTGTCTTGTCAGGTCGGCCATATCGAGGCCACTCACCAAGCGCGCTGGGACTATCGGCGTCGTTTGGTCGCCGCACTTAATTTGTTGCTTGATGAACGCTTAGACTGCCTTTTAGAGCCAGGTATCTCGCTAAACGATGTGCCGGCACATTTGCATCATTTGTTTGACCCTGATCATCCGGCTTTATGCCAAGTGATCGATTATCCCTATAGGAATTAGCATGTTTGCCATTGAAGTTCGCGACCACATCATGATCGCTCACTCGTTTAAGGGTGATGTTTTTGGACCCGCTCAGTCCCTTCACGGGGCCACCTTTGTGATTGACGCGGCCTTTTACGCCAAGTCTTTAGATGACAACGGCATCGTGATCGACATCGGGCGAGCTCACGATGTTCTGAAATCAATTTTGCAGCCACTAAATTACAAAAATCTGGACGAAGAGCCTAGTTTTGCTGGACAAAACACGACGACGGAATTCTTAACCCAGCACATCTTTGAAGGCCTAGCAAAAGCCGCCCGAGCCGACGAGCTAGGACGTAACGGCCGCGAGCTCCACGCCATACGCATCACCATCTCTGAATCTCACGTTGCCCGCGCTTGGTATGAAGCCGAACTGTGGCCCAATCACTGACCTTTGCTTACCCAGGGGATCTTGACACCCTGACTGGCGGTTATCTCTACGATAAGCGAATCATCCAAGCCCTCATTGAGCAAGGCTGGGCGGTTGAGCCGCTTAGTCTTGGCGAGGGGTTCCCGTGGCCTAGCGCGTCAGTCGCAAAGCTCGCGCTTGAACGGCTGGCTAAAACGCCATCTGAGAACCTGCTGATTATTGATGGTTTGGCTTTGGGTGCGCTTGGGACTCATGCGCAAGCCCTCTCAAAAAAACACCCATACATCGCCTTGGTGCACCACCCATTAGCGAGGGAGTCCGGACTGTCACGCGATCAAGCACAACAGCTCTATGACTCGGAAACAATTGCCCTGAAACAGGCAATCGGTGTCATTGTGACGAGCCAGACGACTGCTCAAACGCTAATCGAAGACTATGGTGTCCATGCCGCTCAACTGTTTGTGATTATTCCAGGCATCGATCGACCCGCCCTGCCCGCCAAGCCTATCGAGGCAAGCTCACGATCTTTACGTCTACTGTCTGTGGGTGCGATCGTACCCAGAAAAGGGTTTGACGTCTTGGTCCGTGCACTACATGCCGTGGCCGATCGCGACTGGACCCTGACGATCGTCGGTGACCCAACACGATCACTCGAAACAACCGCTGCGCTCAAGTCGCAAATCGCCGCACTTGATTTGAGCGAAAGAATCGAGTTAGCGGGAGCCGTGTCAGGGGACAATTTGGCAGACCACTTTCAAACCGCCGATGCCTTTGTGCTTGCCTCTCATTACGAAGGCTACGGCATGGCTTATGCCGAGGCGCTGGCATGGGGTCTGCCCATCATTGGAACAACAGGTGGTGCGGTTAGACAAACGGTACCCCCGGGTGCTGGGATTTTGGTGACACCGGGTGAAGTCGCACCACTTGTAGATGCTCTCAAGCAGTTAATCGATGACGCTGACACCCGGTCAGCCCTGATAAGGGCCGCACAACAGCACGGGCAGCAACTACCCACTTGGCAGGCTTCAGGCCTCGCCTTCGGTCAAGCGTTGACGCAAATCGCAAGCCAACAATAAGTCTTCACCCAACAGGTGGGCTGTGGCACGAAACCGACGCGCTTGGGCCAAACTCGATAACGAGGGTTGATTGAGACCCGGCTTGCCCATACCAAGCAACACCGCGGAAGTCAGCAGGTGCAGATGATCGACGCATTGTGCTGCAAGGAATCCTGCAAGCGTCGCCGGCCCGCCTTCCACCAAAACCCGTTGACAGCCCTGCCCAGCGAGCCAGTCAAGCACAGCCGCCGGAGCCAGTTGTCCATCAGAATCTGCTAAGCGAATTTCCTCGACCGTTGAGGGCAACGAATTAGATGTCGCGCCTACTGCTCTAAGAACCACTGTGCGGGCCGCTTGATCGGTCATCAGTGTGGCGTTTGCGGGAGCACGACCCTTGGGGTCGAGCACCAACCGCATAGGATTCTCACCGGATACCAATCTAACGGTTAATCGTGGATTGTCCTCAATCACGGTTCCAACACCCACAATGACTGCATCAGCCCAAGCGCGCAACATGTGCAGATGCTTTAGTCCCGATGGGCCATTGATGTACTTGGAACACCCGGTTGAGGTTGCGATCTGACCATCTAAAGACTGGCCCAACTGACCCACCACCACTTGAGCCACGCCTTCAGGCTCGATCGAATTCGGCTGCCAATGTTGCATGTGGGATGGGTCGCCTGCAAAAAATTTATGGAAAAGAAGATTGGTGTGTTTTAAAAGACAGACTGCTGTAGAAGGCTAATTCCATGAGTCTCGAGCGGGTATTGCTCAACTGCAAAAAGGAAATAGCGGTACCATTAACAGAAATATTAAACCTTTAAAGACTTACGTTGTCAGATTAAAGATTAAAAATTTCTTGTCACGTCTGTTGCGCCGCTTGAATCGAATGAATAACCCAATCCCTGATTCCTTTTCAAATACACCCACCGCTGCGAGTCAACTCATCCAGGTTGACCGAGCCATCAGCGAGCTACGACGCGGTCGGCCACTGCCGATCCTTTGTGCAAATAAGAATCGGCTCATTGCTTCTGTTGAAACCGTGGATCCGGCTGTGATTGCTCAGTTTCAAGAGCATGATGAAGGCTTGGCCTACATACTCATTACAGGACAACGGGCAAAGTATCTTGGGTTTGATGCCAAAGAGCATGAAACCATTTATCGCTTGGTTCCCACAAATGGCATGCCCATCGAGCAAATCAGGGCGATTACCGACCCTGTATGGGCGATCGGCAAAGAACAGTCGCCTGGGTATTACCTTGCTAATTGGGAATTGGCTGATTGCGACGACATCGACAATCTATCTATCCGTTTGGCAAAGCACGCCGAACTATTGCCCGCGTTGTTAGTGGCGCACTCGGTGCATCACAACCTGTTCGACGAGTGGTCGATCGCGGTCGACGACATAGCAGGCGGTATCGCGCAACAGTCACGCTCGTTGCGCATCGTGAGTGAAGTGCAGGTGCCACTTGAGGATGTTGAGACCGCTCGTATCGTTGCCTTTAGGCCCAACGATGGTGGCGTCGAACACCTTGCTATCGTGGTCGGGGAGCCCGATCTGAGTCAACCCGTACTGGTTAGACTGCATTCCGAATGTTTCACCGGTGATCTACTGGGATCTTTGCGCTGTGATTGTGGTCCTCAATTACGCGGTGCGATTGCACACATGGCACAGTCCGGTGGTGGCATTTTGCTGTATTTGGCGCAAGAAGGCCGGGGTATTGGATTGATCAATAAGTTGCGTGCCTATCAATTGCAAGATGATGGATTAGATACGGTAGACGCTAACCTGGCATTGGGTTTTGAGGAAGATGAGCGTAACTACCTTCCTGCCGCTCAGATGCTGCAATTACTTCATGTCGCTCGTGTGCGAGTCATGACCAACAACCCGAGGAAAGTCAGTGCACTCGAATCCTTGGGCATTTCGGTCACCGAACGTGTGGCTCACGTGATTCCGGCCAATCCTTACAATAAGGGCTATTTATTTACCAAAGGAACGCGTGGCGGGCATTTATTTGCTGCCATCAACAACGCCGAACAATCAAGTGATTAATTTCAGCGTGCGTTTATCCTAACAAAAAAGGATTCCGAGAACGAGGAAGCTGAAACTGCACTTGCTGGCGGCGTGTTTTGTTACGACACTACTTGTCCCGACGCTTGATCTGTTTGCGTAACGATTAGCGTAAGCGCAAGGGATGGTTTAACTGATAACCCCAACCACGCACAGAGCGCAAACTGGTTTCTGGCAAACCAGCTTCGCGCATTCGCTTTCTCAAACGGACCAAGACGATTTCAAGCGCTGATTTGGTGTACACCAGCGGATCTCGTTTGATCGCTTCCATGATTTGCCAAGCTTCTAACTTGTTTTCAGGCGCGAAGGCCAGTGCACTCAAAATCGAGATCTCAGTGGCCGATAGCCGCACCACCTCACCGCTGAGTCCCAACAAACAGCCTGTTGGTCGATCAAGGGTGACAGTGGCCTGTGCAGCATTGGCTAGTAACCGCTTAGACAAGGACCGAATGGCCGCTTTCATCTCTTGTAACGAGACTGGCTTGGTCATGTAGATGTCGGCGCCACAATCATAGCCAGCCGTTTTATCTGCGACTAAATTGCGCGCTGTGACCATGATGACACCCAGGTCTGGGTATTGCTCGCGCATACGCTGGGTAAAAGAAAGACCATTCTCGCCAGGCAAATTCAGATCGACAATAAGCAAATCGAACACAAAATTTGAGGCAGTTTCTGCGAAAGCCTCTGCACTGTCCAAACCCCGCACCGAGTAGCCTTCAAAGGACAACGCCTCAACCAAAACCTCTCGCAAGTCAGCGTTATCTTCTACGACTAGGATTCTGAGAACTGGTTCGTTATGGGTCTTGGTCACATGATGCGTCTTAGACATTGAAGAGAAAGTTCAAGACGTCACCGTCCTTCACAACGTACTCTTTACCCTCTGCCCGAAGCTTACCCGCTTCTTTGGCTGCCTGTTCGCCTTTGTGGGTCACGTAGTCTTCAAAGGCGACCGTTTGTGCACGAATAAAACCGCGCTCAAAATCAGTGTGAATCACACCCGCTGCCTGAGGCGCTGTCGCCCCAATAGGAATGGTCCAAGCGCGAACTTCTTTTACGCCCGCCGTAAAGTACGTTTGCAACCCCAGCAACCCAAAAGCCGCTCGGATCAATCGATTCAAACCAGGCTCTTGCATGCCCATGTCTTGCAAAAACACGTCCTTGTCTTCATCAGACAAATCAGCAATCTCCGCCTCTATCGACGCACAGATTGCCACAACCGGCGCATTTCTCTCGGCAGCATAGGCTTGCAGCTTATCGAGCAAGGGATTGTCGGTAAACCCCTGATCACTCACATTACCAACGTACATCGCCGGTTTGGCGGTGATGAAGCAAAGCGGTTTCAACAACAGCTGATCTTCTTTACTGAGGTCCATCGTGCGGATGGCCTTGCCCTGATTTAGGTGAGCAATAGACTCTTGCAAGAGTGCCACCAGGCGTTGCGCTTCTTTGTCACCGGCACGGGCGGTTTTTTGTTGGCGGTGTAGCGCTTTTTCTGCGGTCTGTAAGTCCGCCAAAGCAAGCTCAGTCTCGATCACTTCAATATCGGAGATAGGGTCAACGCGCCCAGACACATGGATCACGTTGTCATCTTCAAAGCAGCGCACCACGTTGACGATGGCATCGGTCTCACG
>JAWOGG010000012.1:0-7022 GCA_046497085.1 Orrella sp. | reverse complement strand
TGCAACCTGAGCCCATGCGAGTGCCAAAGCCCACCAAAAGTCCCGCCAGAATCAACAATGGGTAGCCCGAGTCAATGACTGATAGCGGCACTTGCCAGACCAGACCGTAGATCGCACTCGATAACAGCAGCCCCAAAACAAAAGCCAAGCGCCAACTGAAGTGGCCCCGTGGCACGTTAGAGAATTGCAGCAACCCACCAACCACACCACTGATGCCTGCGATACGGCCTTTGAAGGCCATGAGCATGACGCTGGCCAAGCCAATCAGCACCCCCCCAAAAAGCGATAGCCAGGGCGTGAAATTTGCCCAATCAATTGTGATACCCATCTCTAACCCCTTTAGTTCCTAATTGAGTTACTCATTCAATTCCTAATTATTAGCGCGCAATGACCACAGCTCGTTCATCTATCTGAACAGCAACGGCGGTGCTTACATCGCCCATCCAATTGCTATCAGTATCATCCATACTCTGCCAATAGCCTAACAAGGAAACATCGCTTGCGAGCGTGACGCTCACCGGATCTCCGCGAGAAAGCTTTTCCAGATCTTGGCCCGGATTCAGAAAACCATTGAGCATATTCGCCTCAATTTCAAACCCTCCAGACCTTTTTACGGACTGATAGTTACCTATACTCACCGCATTGGCTTTACACATCGCCAACGCTGGCACACCCGGCTTCAAGTCTAAAAGCTGCTGACTTTCGGCCGTTATTTGCGCCCAAAGCTGCTGGCCGTCGACCAACATAAGCGCAACCCTTATCCTGTTATGCCCCTCTTCACAACTTTTTACGGTCACTGGCCATTGATTGCGCATACTCGTTTGCATCGCTAGCCCAAGCGGGGTGAGACCCGCAGGATGAAACAGTGCTGCTTGATCCAACACTTTACCTGCGCTTAGACGGTCAAACCAATTGCGTTGCAACCTTAGCCATTGCTCAGCCGCTATCAGCAGATCCTCACCTGCTTGCGTCAAGCGAGCGCCACCACCACCTGTGCCACCAATCACTTTTTCCACCAATGCCGTGCCGGCCAGATTGGTTAAGGTTTCGATGGCTTGCCAAGCCGACTTATAACTGACCCCAACTAGTCGTGCTGACTTGGATATAGAACCCGTTGCCGCCACACCCCTCAGAATCGAGAGTCTTTTGTCCGTTGCACTGTCAGTTAGCGCCTGTGACAGATTGACCTGAGCGGACTGGTCTCTGTTTGCCATGGTTATGGTCTCATCGAAAGTCAAAGCGATTAAAAAAGACTGTTAACAAGTCAGCCGATATAAAAAACAAGGCACTTACAAACCAGACAGTGCCTGCAAATCGCCTACTAAATTCTGCCAAAAGCGCTATTCCCATTTGATATAGCGAATGCTACCATGCGCTATTCAAAATTAGAATAACGCCCATGCAATCAACAAGGCAAAACCGGAAAGCACAGACATCACTGACCCGTCGATTTCTCGTACTGGGATTGGCTGCGTTATGCATTGGGTTCAGCTCGAAATCGTTGGCTGAGAACGAATCCTTGCGAGTGGCTGTTGCGGCCAATTTTGCGCAGCCCGCCGCTGAGATCGCAGCGGCGTTTGAATCGCAAACCGGTACGCCAGTTCGCCTTAGCACAGGCGCCACCGGTAAGTTCTACGCTCAAATCCGATATGGCGCGCCTTTCGATGTGTTGCTAGCCGCTGACAGCCTAACTATCAGTTTATTAATCGAGCAAGGTCTAGCGGTATCCGATGGACACTTGACCTATGCAACAGGTCAAATCGCGCTTTGGAGCCCTGATCCCACTTTGTTTAAAGACCAAGCTGAGGCCATCGAACTTTTAAACACGGCCGATTTCAGCCGACTGGCAATGGCTAACCCTCAAGTCGCTCCCTATGGTCAAGCGGCTCAATCCGTACTGACACATTTGGGGCTTGGTCAATCCTGGCTCAACAAACGGGTGCAAGGACAGAGCATCGGTCAAACTTTCCAGTTCGTGAGTTCTAGAAATGCCGATGTAGGCTTTGTGGCGTTGTCGCAAATCATCGGCCAATCGAAGCAAACCGACTTACCGAACCGCCACCCTAGCAACAAACTAGTCGGTTCGACTTGGCTGCCACCTCAAAGCTGGTATCTACCACTCAAACAAGATGCCGCCCAACTAACCGCCGCTCAAAACCCCACCCAAGCGCAGTCTTTCCTGAGTTTTTTAAGCTCAACAGAAGCCCGGGCGATCATCGAGCGCTATGGTTATCAACTGTGATGGATACTAGCCAAACACTCGCCGATCTTCTGGATCACAGCGCGGTAGATGCTATCGCGCTGACTTTACGGTTGGCCGCGGTTACAACCGTCGCCTTACTGGTGATTGCCATCCCTTTGGCATGGTGGTTGTCGCAAACAAAGTCGCGTTGGCGCGCACCCGTCAGTGCTTTAGTCACCCTGCCGCTGGTCTTACCGCCAACTGTTCTGGGCTTTTATCTTTTGGTCTTAATGGGACCGAGTGGATTGATCGGTCAAGTAACACAGGCCTTGGGCTGGGGACTTTTGTCGTTTAGCTTTACCGGCTTGGTGATGGGTTCCATTGTGTTTTCTTTACCGTTTGCCGTGCAGCCCATTCAATACGCGTTTGAATCCATGGGCCCAAGACCCATGGAAGTGGCGGCCACTTTACGAGCACGTCCGCTTGATGCGTTCTACAGTGTTGCTCTCCCTATGGCCAAACCGGGCATCCTCACAGCCGCGATACTAAGCTTCGCTCATACGGTGGGCGAATTCGGCGTGGTGTTGATGATTGGTGGCAATATCGCCGGTCAGACTCGTGTGGTCTCGACAGAAATTTACACCTACGTCGAATCGATGCAGTACGCACAAGCCCATTGGTTAGCGGCCATCATGGTGGTGTTCTCCTTTGGTGTGTTGTTGTGGCTTGCGCTGCTAAAACGACAAAACCGTGGATTGTTGTCATGACCAAAGCTATCAGCATAGGCATTGATTTACAGCGCCCCGCGTTTGAACTCAATGTCAAACTGACACTGCCTAGTGAAGGCATCAGCGTACTGTTTGGTCCTTCCGGTAGCGGTAAGACCACCATACTGCGATGCGTCGCGGGCTTAGAGCGCACCTTTAAAGGCCACATCGCCATTGGTGATCAAACATGGTTTGACAGCGACCAAGGGATTGATTTGGCTGTCTGGAGACGGTCAATTGGTTACGTTTTTCAAGAGCCCAGTCTGTTTGACCATTTAACTGTCCAGCAAAATCTCCACTATGGTCTGAAACGCGTCAAAGGCTCAAGTCAGGCCGTTCAAGAACTCTCGACATGTATTGATTTACTGGGAATCGGTGACCTACTTCATCGCCAACCCACCTCTCTGTCAGGCGGGCAACGACAACGGGTGGCCATCGCACGAGCTTTGGCCACACAGCCTCAACTGCTTCTGCTTGATGAGCCCCTAGCCGCGCTCGACCAAGACAGACGCCAAGAGATCATGCCGTGGCTTGAGCGTTTACGCGATGAGTTAAAAACGCCCATGCTCTACGTGACACACAGCCACCAAGAAGCAGCACGCTTAGGCGATCATATGGTTCTCTTAAGTAATGGTGACATACAACAGACTGGTCCCGTCAACCAAGTGATGGCCCATCTACAAGATCAAGACATTGGCGCACTATTGACCGCGCAAGTGACAGAAATCGACAAACAGTGGCAATTGGCAGAAATTTGTTTTGAAGGCACGACTCTTGTCATTGCTGACAGGCACTTGTCCATTGGTCAAGACGTACGGGTAAGAATCGACGCACGCGACGTCAGTCTCACGACCAGCGAGCCCGTGAACACCAGTATTCAAAACGTGTTGCGAACCCGCATTGTCAGTATCCAAGACGGGCATGAGCCATCACACGCTTTGGTTACGCTCGCGTGCGGTCAAACCATGTTCTATGCCCTCGTCACCCATAAAGCAGTCCAACACTTGGCATTAGCAGTCGAGCAAGTCGTGTGGGCACAAGTCAAAAGCGTCGCCCTGCTCTCTTAGCGGGTAGAAAGCAGTTTTACTCGGTTGAATCCGGCACCAAAGTCGTGTCGCGCCAACGCTTTTGCATGCAAAGCTCTTGGATCAGTGAAACAGTCGCTTGCCAAACCTGTTTGGCAGCAACTGAAGAAGGGTTGTGCGCCGAACGACACAAACACACGGTACGTTCGATTACAGGCTGGTGCAGCTTTACGGCACGCAAGTTGCCTTGGTCAATATCAGACACCAACGGCATCACCGGCAGTAGCGTGCATCCCATACCGGCCAGTAACGAAGTACGCAAGATGCTGATTGAACTGATATCAGCCACCACGTTTGGCAGACCAAGGCCTGCAACGTGTGCCGCTTGTTCAATAATTGGTCTCACCCCATGGGGCTTTGCCGGCAGAATCAAGGGTAACCCAAGGGCTTCTTGAAGCGACAGGCTACGTCGGTTAGCAGCGATCGCGGCATGTTTGGTGGGTGCAATCACCGACAATCGTTCCGAAATCAAAGGCTTTACTTCCAACTCGTCTAGCGTGCCATCATCAAACAAAACGGCCATGTGTAATTGCCCTGCGTGGAGTTGACGCACCAAATTACCCGTGAGTTCCTCGGTCAACTCCAATTCAATACGCGGCATTTCCGCCTGTATCCGTTGATAAAGCGGTAAGGCTAAGGCGTTTGATACGCTGTGTGGAATACCAACAATGACCCTGCCTGCAGGCGTATCTGACAAGCTCGCAATACTGCTTTTGGCATCATCGACTTGACGCAGAATGGATCGAGCATGAGCCTGTAGCAACTCGCCGGCTTGGGTTAATGACACTCCACGCTTGGTTCGATGAAACAAACTGCTGCCGAGCTCCTCTTCTAACAACGACATCTGATGGCTTAGCGCTGACTGCGCGACAAACACGGTTTGAGCCGCTTTTAAAAAAGAGCCTTCGTTGGCAATCGCCAAAAAATACGTTAGTTGCTTAAGCGTCATGACTAGCCCCTTGCAACAGCCTTTGCAATTCGTAGGCGACTGTGCGGTTTACTCATTCACTATAGATATCTGTTTTATAGATACTTAATGATAAATAAAATATTTTACAGATAATGCAAAGAAGCGTCTAATCAATACATCAGAAGACAGCACAGACGTTTGATTACCGTTAAACGAGTCGCTGACTGGCCCCACCCAAACATAGGGCAATCAGTTTTTGTGTTGAGATTGATTCTTTTGTGATCTGTTACCGCAGATCAGACCAGCGGCTGGTGATGCCCGAGATGAGGAAAACCGTTTGTCTCTGCACCACCAGCCGTCTGTCCTCAGACATAAGGCTGTCATTGACTATCAATCAATGTCAATCTTTGTCGACTGTCACCGACAACAATTGCTGCCACTGCGCCAAATCGTCAGTGAGTAGTGTTTTATTGTGATGTTCGGTGAGTGGCCCGCCGCCAGGCACCCAATCCCCTTGCTCATCAAGCCATAGTGCTTTGAACTTCCACTGACTAGCGATCCATTTGATTTGGCCTAGGACCTCGTCCTTGGCCGAGAGCACCCATTGGGCACCCTCGTTATTTGGCTTTAATTGCAACGGTAGATCGGCAGCACGCAAGCCCACGCTTTAGAACAAGATACGTGTTCGGATGGTGCCGTCAATCAGCTGTAACTTCTTTAACGCTTCAGCCGACTGGGCCGCATCTGTGTCAATCACCACATAACCAACTGAGTCACGTGTTTGCAAGTACTGGGAAGCAATATTGATACCGGTTTCGGAGAAGATTCGGTTGATCTCAAATAGGATTCCTGGCACATTTTTGTGAATATGCAGGATGCGGTGTTTGCCCGGATGTTCTGGCAAGGTAACTTCCGGAAAGTTAACAGCCGAGACAGAGGTGCCGTTGTCGCTATATTTGATGAGTTTTTCTGCCACTTCGGTGCCAATGCTTTCTTGTGCTTCCATCGTCGAGCCACCCACATGTGGTGTCAAGATGACGTTATCTAGTCCTCGAAGCGGCGACTCAAAGACATCCTTATTACTGCGTGGCTCCACCGGGAAGACATCAATCGCTGCGCCTAGTAAGCGCTCAGCCTTCAAGGCTTCAGTCAGAGCCTCAATATCGACCACGGTGCCACGCGAAGCGTTAATCAAGATACTGTTTTTACGCATTTGGGCGATTTGTTCAGCACCAATCATCCACTGCGTGGCGGGGGTTTCAGGCACGTGCAGGGTAACGATATCAGCATCTTTTAACAGCCCTTTCAAGCTATGTACCTGACGCGCATTGCCAAGCGGCAGTTTGGTGGAAATATCGTAAAAAATCACTTGCATCCCGAGTGATTCAGCAAGCACAGACAGCTGCGAACCGATCGAACCGTAACCGACAATACCAAGCGTTTTGCCGCGGATTTCAAACGAGTTATTGGCCGTTTTTAACCACTCTCCACGGTGTGCTGCGGCGCTTTTACGAGCAATGCCGCGCAGCAACAAAATGGCCTCGGCCAGTACCATCTCTGCCACTGATCGGGTGTTAGAAAACGGGGCGTTAAATACCGGCACACCCTTAGCTAGGGCCGCTTGCAAATCAACTTGGTTGGTGCCAATACAAAAGCATCCCACAGCATTTAGTCGTTGTGCAGCATCAAAAGCCGCCTCATCTAACTGCGTGCGAGACCGAATGCCCAAGAAATGAACGTCTTTGAGCCTTGAGCGCAACGCCTCACCCTCAAGTGACCCCTTCTCTGTCTCAATATTCGTGTAGCCATCCCGACGCAGCAGTTCCTCTGCGCTTGGGTGAATACCCTCTAGCAAGAGGAATTTGATGTTCTTTTTGTCAACAGACGTGGTTTTAATGGTCAATCTAGACACCTTAATCGTGCGAATAATTAATCTGAAAGGATAACGCGTGGCGAGCCGTGAGATTGTGAAGACTCATTCTCAATGATTATTCATCATTGCCATCAGCAATCTTGAAAATCGTAAGCTTGAAAATCGCTTGTAGGCTGAGTAAATCAGCTTACGGTTAGGACTTCAG
>JAWOGG010000183.1:0-6121 GCA_046497085.1 Orrella sp. | reverse complement strand
TTACATCCCTAAACTATTTTTGGTTTTTTTGCTCATGGGATGCGGATAATATCATGGTCGTTTGTGACTAAAATTTAGTCTCAAACCCGCATAAACAAAGGGTTTCCAGCCAATAGCCGTCATCGGCTTGAGCCGCAAATAGCAATGGATGACAGGCAGTCGATAGCCCGCCAGCACAGCAGCTTTAGGGTGCAGGTCTTAGACCACGACAGGTTGTTGTTCGTGGTCGATTTGTTTGAGATGAGTGATCAATGCGTGACGAGCCACTTCAGCGTGTTGCTCAGAAAGTGTGGCCGCTCTCGCCGCATCGCCATCGTTGATGGCTTGAGCAATGGCTTGGTGTTCATCCCAGATGCCCTGGCGGCTGCCGCTACGCTGCAACACCGCACCCATCAGCAACCTAAAATGAATCCAATGTAAGAGTGCATTGTCTGCGATCAGTGGATTACCCGATGCCTCATAAATAGCTCGATGAAACGCCATGTCAGCCTCAATCATGGCACTGATATCCGTTCCATCGGCCACCTGGCGGCCCCGTTCGAGTAGCACCGTCGAAATCTTTTGTTTTCTTTCGGCAGCCAAGCGTGCCGCTAGCGCATCGAGCGCACCTCGAATTTGATACAGATGACTGATGCGCTCAGGGTCGAGTCGAGTAACGATCAAACCCCGTCCTGGGGCCTCTTCCAATAGGCCGTCTTTCTTTAAGAGACGCAATGCCTGTAACACTGGCGAACGTGAAACGTTGAGCCGCGCCGCCAAATCTTCCTGCGTGATACGTTCACCGGGCGGCAACGTACCATCGCTAATGGCATCACGCAGGTTGGTATAAACCAAATCGACGTAGTCGGTTCGGCTAGGCAGTTTGGTCAAGCTCACTATGCATCCCAGTCAGGTAACGAATTACGACAGCGTAGTAGTGCAGCGCGAATCACAAACAACACGCTGCACATCAGTCACTCTGTATTTTACGTAAACATATCTGGTTGCGTTTTGACCAAATGGTCATAAATCGGTTGAAAGTGCAGCCAGCCAATGTATTCCGATCCCACGTGTTCGCGGCTGTAACGTGCGCGCTCAGGACTCACGAGTTTAGGCTTCTGACCCGTGGCTTCAACCAACAACTGCTGCTGACAACAGCGCTCAAGTGCCATGAACCAGAACGCCGCGGATTCAATGCTGTGCCGGCTCGACGTAAACAAGCCGTGGTTTTGATGGATAGCGGCTTTAACCCCAGTGAACCAATCGCACACAGCGAGCCCCGCCTGTTCCTCAACCGCCACCTGACCGGCTTCATCCGTGATAACCACATGGTCTTCAAAAAAAGCCGCAGCATCTTGTGAGATTGGCTCAAGCGGTTTGCCAAGCGCGGCAAAGGCCGTGCCGTGCAGCGTATGGGCGTGACACATGGCGAGAATATCGGGATGAGCCTCATGGACCGCAGCATGCAACACAAACCCCGCGCGGTTAATGGCGTAGTCGCCTTCAACCACATAGCCTTTGTGATCGGCCAAAATAAGATTCGAAATCTTCACCTGACCGAAATGCACGCACATGGGGTTGGTCCAATACAAATCTGGATGCTCAGGGTCGCGAATCGTCAGGTGACCCGCAAAACCATAGTCCAATTTCTCAAGGGCGAAGGCACGACAAGCGGCAACCAAACGCTTCTTGCGGTGAAAGCGCTCAGCCTCAACATTCTCAAAGGTCGGTATCTCAGGGAAAATACGACCTGCCTGAGTCGGTTGATACAGCGAGACATTTTGTTGCTGTGATGTTTCGGGCTTAACAGTGTCCAACATGGCTGTTTCCTTTAGCATGGGTTATAGGTCAAGTGACAGCGATGTACCCTTGGCTCGGGATACGCACGCGGTCAAACAAACTTGTTTTTCATCATCACTCAAAATAAAGTCGCGGTGGTCTACTTCGCCGTCGAGATAACTGACTTTGCAAGTGCCGCATAGCCCCGACATGCAAGAGGTAGGCACACGCCCGCCACTGAGCTCGATGGCGCGCACAATGGTTTGATCTGGTTCTACGGTGAGGGTCTGTCCACTTTTAACCAAATGCAGAGTGAACGAGCCATCCTCACGCGCAACTTCAGGGCTGCGTGTAGGTGCCTTGAAATACTCTCGGTGAACGCTGTCTTGAGGCCAATGGGCGCTGGCCGTTTCGCACGCTGCCATGAACCCACCAGGTCCGCAGTAGTAGACGTGCGTGCCTGGCGCTGGCTCTGCCAACAGCGCATTGATATCCAAACCTCGCGCCGGGTCTCCCCCGTCAAAATGAAAATGCAAACGGTCTGTAGGCACCACAGTCTTGAGTTCGTCGACAAAGGCCACATTGGCTGGACTGCGAGCGCAATAGTGCAGCTCAAAGCTCGCGCCCGATTGACTTAATGCGTGGGCCATGGCTTTGATCGGCGTCACACCAATACCCCCCGCCAAAAGAATGCTGTGAGTAACGTTTGGTGCCAAGGCAAACTCATTGCGTGGTGCGCCCACACGCAACGTGCCACCTACTCGCACCCGCTCATGCATGGCGCGCGACCCGCCGGTGCCATTGGTTTCCCGCAAAACACCGAGTACCCAACGCTTACGATCTTGAGGGTCTCCAGCCAAGGAATATGAACGCACCAAACCGCCCGGCAGATGCACATCGACATGGGCACCTGCCTCTACGATAGGCAAGTCCTCACCCCCCGGATGCACCAGCTCAAACGACAGTATGTTCTGCGCTTCTAGTCGGATTGTACGGACCAATAAATCAATTGGCGTATCTGCTGCCATTGTTATCCAACCTTATGCGTTATTGATTTGCATCGCCTGTTTTTGCAGCAGCTGTTTTTTGTAGCACCTCTTGCTGCAAGTCTTCCATGCGCTGTGAAACAAATGCCTCACGTTCAGCGCCCCTCATGCCTTCGGCTTCGGTCAGAATCTTGACCACTTCGCGCCCGAGATAGCGCCGCAAAGCGACCTCTTCTTCAGTGGTGCGCCCCACTGGCAGCTCAAACACGTTGCCTGAGCAATAGCTGTTTGGCTGGCCGGCCTGGTCACGCAGCCATTGAGCAAATTGCTCAGGGCCTGCCTGAGGGTTACTACCTCGCACTGCATCACGCAACAGCTTTCTAAACATGAACACGCCCGCATCGAACTTGGTGGGGTTCTCTAACGCATGCACCGCAATCGGGCGCTGGCTGATGATTGCTTCATAGTCGCCTGGTGCGTATTGACAGTCTTTGTAGTTCTCCCGTGCGCGATGATCGGTTGGCAACGGTGGCAAATCTTCGAGTTTGTACTTACCAAAGCGTTCAGGGCGACGCAGCGACACTTGTCCCTCAAGAAAATCAATGGTCTCGTAACCAACCAGGCTTTTGTCACCGACGCCGCGCGTGTCAATACCCGGTCCCATGACCCGCCAGCCAATCATCTTGGCGTTATGGTCATCGACAGGGACAGTCCACCGGATCATATGAAAACGGCTAAAGAGTTTTTTCTTTTTGCCGTCTTCCGATGTATAGGCGTGCAAACTTAAATTTGGAAGCACCTGGTGTTGTACGCGGATGAACATGTGTCCGTCGTCGGCGCGTCGGGCACCCGAGCAGGCCAAACTACGGCCACCCTGCACGGGCACAAAGTGCATGTCGGGCGCCACTTCCATGGAAGCGGCACCCACTTCATCAAATGTCGTGCCTTGATAATGCTCACCAGTGACTTGGCGCTTGGCGTGTAACGCCATGGTGTGATAATTATCCGCCGAATTGTCTTGAACCTGCAACCAGTTGCAATGCTGGAAGTTGCTGTAAGGCACCAACTCATCACCTTCAGCCACTGTGAAGTCACCTTCCCACTCAGGAAAGGGTGGTTCTTGCTCGGGCGGTCCCATGTAAGCAAATACCAGACCGTTGCGCTCAAAGGCTTTGTAAGCGCCTTGCCGGATTGAGCACCGATAGCGCTCGCCCTCTTCTTCTTCACCTTCTGGAAAGGGCACGCGTAGACAGGTGCCATCGACGTCAAACACCATGCCGTGATAACAACAGGAAATCCCGTGCTCTTCAATCTTGCCGTATTCCAGTGATGCGCCGCGATGCACGCAATGCGCATGTAGCAAGCCGATTCGACCTGACCCATCACGAAAGGCCACCAGCTCTTCGCCGAGGATTTTAAGAAAACGCGGGGTATCGGTGAGCTCTATGGACATACAGACAGGATGCCAAAAGCGACGCATGTACTCACCTGTCGGGGTCCCCGGACCGCACTCGGTCAGTTCTGGGTCATGTCCGGGCACGCGGTTGGTGTAATAGCCACCGAATGGCACCAGCTTTTTTTCTTGTGTGTCGTTGTCAGTAAAGGATGGGTCACGTGTATTCATGGTTATACGGCGCCTTTAAAGAGTGAAGCTGCAGTCAAAGTTGGAAGGTTGCTTTTGGTTTTTATTCTATTTTGTATTCTGTATACAGACTTTAAGCTTGGCACACGATTTCACCAACTCAGGACATACCCTAAGCGTCGACTAAGCGCGAATCCTGCCCATTGACTTGCAACAATGGTGGTTTGCGTTACCCTCACAACAAGGGCGTTGCGTTTGCCGATCAAGGCTTGCGCGTTTTAGATGTCTTCCAAGGAGGTGGGTATGCGAATTGATCAAAAAACACTGGTACTGATTGCAGATGGGCAACGAGCCACGTTTTTAAGCAATACAGCCAAAGGCGAGACGATCTCCCTAAAGATCCTGCACAGCATGGCCTTTTTCAATGAAGCCAATCGCGACTTAAACCCCGACCGCCCAGGACACAGCAAGGTCGGAATGAGCGAGCGCGGCACCTCTTATGAGCAAAACGACATTCACCAGGCCAACGAAGTGACATTTCTCGGTGGCGTGATTGACGCTATTGAGGCGACCATGACCGAGAATGAATTGAGCAAAATCTTACTCATTGCCGAGCCGCGAGCGCTGGGCGTAGTTCGCCAAGCGATGCCAACGGCGTTAATGAATAAAGTGGTGATGCAGATCGACAAGGACTACACCAAAAATCCATTACCTGAGCTAGAGGCCATCCTCAGAAAACACGAGGTTTAATCCAACGAATTTGAAGCGAAGGGATACCCGTCATTCAAGTAAACATGTTCAAATCTGGATGTTGACTATTTTTTAGTACGGGACCCCTCACCATGAAAATCATCGCTTGCTACTCCAACAAAGGTGGCGTCGGTAAAACCTCGACCGCCGTCAATTTGGCATACGCCTATGCGGCTGACGACAAGCGCACCTTATTATGCGATTTGGATCCTCAAGGCGCCTCTAGCTTTTACTTCAAAGTCAAACCTTCAAAAAAACTGACCGCTGGTCGTTTTTTTAAAGACGATGAACGATTCACTAAATCCATCCGAGAAAGCGAATATGTCAATTTAGACATCCTGCCGGCGAACATGGATTTCCGTGATTTCGACGTGTTCTTGTCGCAAATGAAAAACAGCGAGTCACGACTCAAAAAAGCACTCAAAGCCGTCAAAGGTGACTACGACGTGGTGGTTTTAGACTGCCCGCCTAACCTTTCCACCCTATCGGAAAGCGTCTTCAAAGCCTCTGACATGATCGTGGTGCCGGTCATCCCATCACCACTGTCGGCGAGGACTTTCGTCCAGTTAGTCGATTTTTTCAAAGACCACGGACTTGACGTCAACAAACTCAAACCCTTCTTCTCCATGGTGCAAGCGGTCAAAGCCTTGCACACAGACACCATGGATCTGTTGGTGACACAGTACCCACAACAGTTTTTGTCAGCCATGGTGCCCTTTACCGCTGACGTTGAAAAAATGGGCATTCACCTCGAGCCTGTGATTCACACCGCACCAACAAGTGCCGCGGCATTGGCCTACCAAGCATTGTTTGATGAACTGAAGCAACACCACTGACAGCCATTGGTTCTTAATCATTGGTTGACAGTCACAAGGGTTGCCCCTAGATTAGGGCAACCCTTTTTCTTATTTTTGTGCGAGTCACTATGTCCGATGCCCCCACCCTTGCAAACACCATCACCATTGGCCAATATCTGATTGATAGACTGATAGCAGCCGGCGCCGATCACTTATTTGGCGTACCAGGTGATTTTGTGATTGGGTGG
>JAWOGG010000160.1:0-3416 GCA_046497085.1 Orrella sp. | reverse complement strand
GCCAAGCCAGAGTCATTGCGCGAATTATTCGTATTTTTTAGCTTGCTCGCTTTGCAGGGGTTTGGTGGCATTGTGGCATTCATTGAGCGTGGCCTGGTCATACAAAAACAATGGATGACACGCGATGAGTTTCTTGAAGACTGGGCGGTGGCACGCACGATGCCTGGCCCGCCAGCCATCAACATGAGCATCATCATTGGCGCACGACACTTTGGGGTGAAAGGCGCGCTGGTCTCGGTCTTAGGGATGTTTTTGGTGCCAACGGCAGTGGTCTTAACGTTAGCGGTTCTTTACGCGCGTTTTAATAATCATCCGCAAGTGGTTGATGCCTTAAGGGCCATGGGGTCGGTTGCCGCGGGCTTGATCATTGCCACAGGATTACGCTTGTTGACCGCGCTGCGCACCAATGTGATGGGCACAACAGTTTGTGCGTTACTGGTTGCGGCAAGTTTTGTGCTGGTCGCGCTCTTGCAATGGCGGGTGAGTTACGTCTTGATTTTGCTAGGTGTGTTGGCTTGCAGCTATGCCTTTTGGTGTTTGCGGTTAGCGGATAGGGAGTGATGATGGGGGCGCTGACGCTGAACTTTTCCTGGGGTGATTGGCTAACGTTGGTGCAGAATTTTTTATTGTTCTCAGCCGTGGCCATGGGCGGCCCGTTGGTGCTTTTGCCGGAGATGCGAAGCCTGTTGGTGAGCTCGCAAGGGTGGCTGACCGATGAGCAAGTCAGCGCGTCGGTGGTTATTGCACAGGCTGCGCCGGGTCCCAATGTGCTGTTTGTGGCTTTACTGGGTTGGAATGTTGGTTTGAATAATGGAAGCTATGGGTGGGCTTTTTTTGGGGCGGCTGCCATGATGATGGCGATGCTACTACCGTCGTCATTACTTATTTTTGCGACTTCGCGTTGGGTTCATAAAAACAGTCACCGGGCAGGCGTACGGGCGTTTAAACAAGGCATGAGTCCGATAGTGGTGGCGCTACTGATTGCTTCAGGATGGATTCTTGCCAGCGCCGGTACTGAAGTCCAAACGGACTGGCCATTGTGGGTTGTGACTGCCGTGACAACGGGGTTGGTTTTATGGGGCAAGATCCATATGTTCTGGTTATTGGCCGCGGGCGCAGTGTTGGGGGCCAGTGGCATTTTGTCGGTGGGATGAACGGTAGACTAAACGTTTTGTGTCGATTGGGAGATTGCGCATATGGATAAGCAAGTCAAACCTAGAGTTGGCCTTATTGGCGTAGGCATGATGGGCCACGGCATTGCGCTTAATTTACTTAAGCACAGTTATCCGCTGTGTTTCCTGCAACATGAAGGCAATCAACCAACTCAAGACTTGATTGAGGCCGGTGGGCAATCAACCGATGACGTGCGTGTGTTGGCTGAACGCACGGATATGATTTTGTTGTGTGTCACGGGTTCGCCACAAGTAGAGTCGGTGGTCTTTGAAAATGGTTTGTTGGATGTGTTGAGTGCACGTCATGTGATCATCGATTGTTCAACCGCGCTACCCGAGTCGACGATCAAAGTGTCGCAGGCCATCATGGCCCAAGGTGCTGGATTTTTAGACGCCCCTATGACGCGAACACCAAAAGAAGCGGCTGAGGGTAGGCTCAATTTAATTGTGGGTGGAAGTCGGCCACTGTTTGAGAAGTGTGAGCCGCTCTTGCGCTGCTTTGCTCAGAACATTGCTTACGCCGGTGACGTTGGTGCAGGCCATCGTATGAAGTTGCTCCACAATTTTGTCTCTCTAGGATTCGCAGCCCTGCTATCTGAGGCTGCGGCATGTGCATCGCAGACAGGCATCTCATCAGAGGCATTCGTCGAGATTTTGGCAAACGGTGGTGGGGACAGTGTCATACTGAATCGGCTACGGCCTTACTTAGAAGAGGGCAGCGACGCCGGATTTCGGTTTTCTTTGGCAAATGCCGTCAAAGACATGGGCTACTACCAATCCATGGCCAAACAAACCCAAGCAAGTGATCTCTTAGCCCAGGCGGTTCTGCAAACTTATGAAGCCGGACTAGCCAAGGATGCGCAAGCCACCGTACCAGCGTTGATTGACTTGCTTGCCCCTAGTAATAAATCAATAAATCAATAAATTAAAAAATCAATCAAGCAAGCAATCAATCAAGCAAGCAATTAATCAAGCGTGGCTACTCAAGACGTTGTTTCAGTAGCTCGTTGACTTGCGACGGATTTGCTTTGCCTTTGGCAAGCTTCATCACTTGGCCCACGAGCGAGTTAAACGCCTTTTGCTTACCCGCTTTGAATTCCTCAACGATCGAAGGGTGCGCCGCAATGACTTCATCAACCATGGCGCCGATCGCACCCGTATCGCTAATTTGTTTTAGGCCCTTGGCTTCGATAATGGCATCAGCGCTTTTATCGGGGTCTGCCCACATTTCGACAAACACATCGCGCGCTATTTTGTTGGAAATCGTGCCATCGACAATACGGGTCAGTAATTGAGCCAACGCGGTGGTGGCGATTGGGCAATCGCTGATCGCTCGTTCTTCACGGTTCAATGAGGCGGCAACTTCGCCCATGACCCAGTTGGCGGCTACCTTGGCTTGTTCTTTTGGTAAGGCTTGAGCCACCGCTTCAAAGTACTGGGCGGTTTGACGATCATCGCAAAGTTGCGCGGCATCTTCGGTTGAGAGACCTAAGTCATGCTCAAAACGTTGGCGCATTTGTTCAGGCAACTCTGGCATGCTTGCCTTAACGCTCGTCATCCAATCCTGTGTGATGATCAGTGGCGGCAGGTCAGGGTCCGGGAAATAGCGATAGTCATGCGCGTCTTCCTTGCTACGCATGCTACGTGTTTCGTCGCGGTCGGCATCATAGAGGCGGGTTTCTTGAACAACGGTGCCACCGTCTTCAATTAATTCAATTTGTCGGCGCACCTCGTATTGAATGGCGCGCTCTAGATATCGGAACGAGTTGACGTTTTTGGTTTCAGTGCGGGTGCCAAACTCGCTTTGCCCTTTAGGGCGCACCGACACGTTGGCATCAATCCGAAATGAGCCCTCTTGCATGTTGCCATCGCAAATCCCAAGCCAGACGACCAGAGCACGGAGTGATCTCGCATAAGCAACCGCTTGAGCGGCCGAGCGCATTTCTGGTTCTGAGACAATTTCCAACAACGGTGTGCCAGCACGATTTAAGTCAATACCTGAGCAAGGTTTGCCGTCTGGTGTGGCGAAGTTCTCGTGTAAAGACTTGCCGGCGTCTTCTTCTAAGTGAGCGCGCGTCAAGTTAAATGTGTGGGCTTGCCCATCGACGAAACACGTTAGCGCACCACCAAGCACAACCGGGATTTCGAATTGACTGATCTGGTAGTTTTTGGGTGAGTCGGGGTAGAAGTAGTTTTTGCGTGCAAAGATCGATCTCGGCGAAACGGTGGGGCCAATGGCCAAAC
>JAWOGG010000117.1:0-10136 GCA_046497085.1 Orrella sp. | reverse complement strand
CCCCTGTGGCGGTGAGTGCCGCCCTAAGGGATAATGGTTGCTTAATTCGGGTTGTGAATACCGTTGCCCCAGGCTTACAGCTTGATACCGAACGAGTCTTTGAACGCTATTACCGATCAAAAATCCATGGCGCTATCCGTGGTAGCGGGGTTGGCTTATTTTTGGTTCGTGTGATTGTCGAAAAGGTTGGTGGTACGGTTGTGGCAAAACAATCGGCTGAACAAGTGGAATTTGATATATGGCTTCCGACATCGTGATTTCAGTAATAGAGGATGATCAGTCCTTATGTGACAGCATCGTAGATGTACTTGCCAACGAAGGTTGGCGAGTCAGCGGATTCTATTCGGCCGAGTCGTTTAACCAAGCGGTTGACTTCGTGATGCCGGATATCCTTGTCGCCGATTTGAATCTACCTGGTGATGACGGGCTCTCAGTGGTAAGGCACATGCGTGCCACCCATCCTGAAATGAAAATTATTGTCTTGACCGCAAGAAACGAACAGGCCCAGCGCTTTGAAGGTTACGAGGCAGGTGCGGACGTGTTCCTAACCAAGCCCTCAAGTGCTAAAGAGTTATTGACGGTTGTGCGTCGATTGGAGTCCAGTGTCACTAAAACCGTTTTGCCTAGCAGCGAAACCTTTTTCTTGGACTGTGATTCCTTAAAGATCATGGGATCCTCTGGACTGTCGGTCGAAGTCACACAGCGGGAAAGCCTACTCTTGCAAGCCATGTTAAGCGGTGGTCAAGAGGGAGTTGACGTAGAATCCCTCGTAGCGGTTGACCCAGAAGAATCGATGAGCAAACAAGCCTTGCAGGTTCGTATCGTACGGCTGCGAGAAAAACTCGCTACGATTGGTGCGCCCCGACGTGCCATTTCTGCCATCAGAGGCCACGGATATCGCTTGACCTTCTCCTTAGTGCTTACCTAGTCCTTTCTTGGTTCCGATGCATCGACAGGCTCGATGGTGGCGCATTCTTTGAAGGCCCTAACTTTGCAGCGACGGCAAATGTCATGATCTAGTTGCGCAAAAATGGTGGCAATTGCTTCTTCTTTGGTTTGAAAAATGTGATGCGGGCCAAGACGTTCAATGAACCCGGTGCGTTGCCACATCTTAAGTACCTCTTCACGTGGGCGATGAAAAAATATATCGCCGCCCGCTTGACGTCGGGTCAGCCTTTCTTGCTCCCACAGTTCGGCGCCAGACAAGTCGATGAAATTCATGCTGCGAGACATCACCAACAAATGCTTTGGGCTGTCTGGTGACTTTCTGAGTGCGGCTAGTTTTGCCGCGACGTGAGCAGTGGCGCCAAAGTAAATCGCGCCCTCCATTCGGATCATTGTCAGTTGTGGGCAAGTGAGGGTTTCGCGACCTTCAACGTGGTCCAGGTTTTCGAGATGCCGATTGGGTGCCTTAGAGAGAAAGCCCATTAGGCGGATGGCCGGTTTTGAGGTGCGGTTCAGGTAAACCAGCAACGACAGTAGGGTGCCCAGCAAGATGGCGATTTCCATGCGTAACAGCACAGTCGCAGTCGCTGTGGTCGCCGCGATGAGAAACTCAGTGCGTTGTTGTCGCCACAAGGTTTTCCAGCGTGGTATGTCAATCAGTGACCAAGCCACTAACAACAGTAAGCCAGCGATACCAGCCAGCGGAAGATAGGCCAAAGCATTGCCGAACAAAGCGACCGCTACAATTAGGATGGCTGCGCTAGCCACTGAGGCTAAGGGTGTCTTGGCGCCAGCCTCATAGTTAGGTAGTGAACGATTCAGTGAGCCACAGGACACATAGCTAGAGAAAAATCCCCCGGCGATGTTAGAGAGCCCTTGACCCCAGAATTCCTTGTTCGGGTCTATCATTTGTCCAGATTTGGAGCCCAGTGCCTTGGCAATCGAAATGGACTGCCCAAGAGCCACGATACTGATGGCGAAAGCAATGCCGAGCAGTTCGGATAATTGCTGCCAGTCCATCTCAGGGATTTGAAAGGCCGGTATAGGCGAGGGAATCTTGCCCACTTGCGCCACATCGCCCCAAGACGCAGGTGTGATCCACTGATTTAGTGCGATACCTAAAACCGCACCGACCAACAGACCCACCAACATGTAGGGCCATCGACTACCGAACAGCCGTTTCACCATGAGCGCGGTACCAATGGTGCTGACGCTGACGATCACACTAGACCAACCAATCACATCCCATTGACTGGCATAGGCGCTCGCTGTGGCCAAGGCGCCACTGGCTTGACCCGCGTCTAACCGTAAGGCATCGCCAAGTGCGTGTAGGGCGATTAAGATCGCCGCGCCGCTGGTGAAGCCGCTTAAGACAGCCGGCGAGATGAAATTAGCGACCATACCGAGCTTAAAAATCCCGATGGCGGCTTGAATTAACCCAACCAGAATGGTGACGGTCAGCGCCAGTTGTATGTATTGCTCGCTGCCGGCCAGAGCCAGCGGCGTGAGCATGGCGAATAATGCCAACGAAATGGCATTAGTTGGTCCGGATAGGACCAGTCGGCTTGACCCAAAAAGCGCCGCCACCACACAGGGGACGATCGCGGTGTATAGGCCATATTGAGCGGGCAAGCCGGCGAGCAAGGCGAATGCAATCGCCTGCGGTAACACCAAGACCGCACTGAGTATGCCGGCCGTGGCGTCGGCCCTCAAAGTCTGAGAGTTGACCTCTTCGGTCCAGTCGCCAAACAAACGAGTTAAAAGTGGTGCTGCTGATTTCATAAAAGCGGTCAGCGATCCATGGAAATTCAGACACAAACGATCTAAGTGTCTTATGATACGCCACACTGACAACAGCCATTGCATGGCACACAAGGAGAACATCAAATGACAGTCAAGGTTGGAGATCACATCCCAGACGGCACATTGACCGAGTTTATCGAGACCGAATCGGCCGGTTGTTCTGTCGGACCTAACGATTTTAAAGTGGCTGACTTGGTTAAGGGCAAAAAAATCCTCATGTTTGCTTTGCCAGGTGCTTTCACACCCACATGCTCGGCTAAGCATGTCCCTGGCTACGTTGAGCACTTTGACGCCATTAAGGCCAAAGGCGTGGACGAGATCTGGTGCGTGGCCGTTAACGACGCGTTTGTGATGGGTGCCTGGGGGCGTGAGCAACAAGCCGAAGGCAAAGTGCGCATGCTCGGCGACGGGTCAGCCGCTTGGACCAAAGCAATGGGTCTTGAGTTGGACTTAACAGCTCGCAACATGGGTATTCGCTCACAGCGTTACGCCGCCATCATTGACGATGGTGTCATTAAAGCGTTGGCCATTGAAGAGCCAGGCGCCTTTGAGGTCAGTTCTGCCGAGGCCATGCTTAAGCACCTCTAAATAATGCGGCAACAGGCGTATCATTGAAAAGCCGATCCTCAGGGGTCGGCTTTTTTGACGGCCAAGGATAGTCTTGGCCAAGATTTTTTGGGCATCGTGCCCGTCGTCATAGTTTTCTTAAGCGGTTTCGGTTGCACCTATGTTCCCCACATTGGCTTCGTTTTCTTCTCTATTTGCCGCAACCACTGTCATGCACTTGGCCATGGGGTTGTTTAACGTCTACATCGGCCTAAAACTGTCTTCTGAAGGGGTCAGTGAGCTGTGGATTGGTGCGTTGATGTCCGCGTTTTACATTGGTTTGGTGCTAGGTGGTCGCATCGGTCACATGATGATCATCCGCACGGGGCATGTACGGGCTTTTGCTGCTGCGGCAGCCGCAAGCTCAGTGATGGTGCTCACGCAAACCCTGGTGGATGATCGATATGTGTGGCTGCTGTTACGTGCTGTGACAGGCGGTTCCATCGCCGTGCAATTCATCGTTCTCGAAAGCTGGCTGAACGAACAAATTGAAAACGAGAACCGCGGGCGGATTTTCTCTGTTTATCTCGTTCTATCAGGGATAGGCATTGCCATTGGGCAGATGGCCATCACCCTCTACCCCACGCTAGATTTGCGACCCTTGACGTTGGTGGCCATCTGTCACGTGGTGGGCTTGATTCCAGTTGTTTGGACGGTGCGTTTGCATCCAGGGCCGCAATTGCCTGCACCGTTAGATTTTGGGTATTTCTTTGCGCGCGCGCCGGCGGCGTTGTTGACCATGTTTCTGGCGGGCAATATCACCTCAGCGTTTTATTCCCTGGCACCCGTTTACATGGTGGGTATTTCCTTTGACACGGCAGAGGTCGCGGCCTTCATGTCAGTAGCCGTATTCGCCGGTCTTTTGGCGCAGTGGCCTATCGGTTGGTTATCGGATCGAATCAGTCGTAATCAACTTATCTTCATGAACGGGATTGTGCTCACCGGTGTTTCCGTTCTCTTATGGGGATGGTTGGTGGTGCCATATTGGCTTTTGTTGACCTTGGCCGCGATCAGTGGTGCCGTGCAGTTCACACTCTATGCGCTTGCTGGCTCGTACGCCAATGACATGGTGACACCCGAGCGTCGTGTCGGTTTAAGTGCTGTGCTGTTAATGTCCTATGGCCTAGGGGCCTGCCTAGGACCCTTGATTTGTGGCTATATCATGCGTCTCGCCGGCGTGAATATGTTCTACGTATTCATGACTGGTTGCAGTTTGTTGTTAATACTTAACACACGCTTGATAGGACGCTCTAATGTTAGAACTACCGCTCAATGAACGGGAACATCACAAAAACCTGATCCAATTAAATTACGCGCTTTACTTTGCGAGTGCTTTTTTTCTTTTGCCTGGATTCATTGCCGTCACCATTAATTTTTTAAAGCTTCAAGAGGTGCGTGGCACGTGGTTTGAAAGCCACTACCACTGGCAAATCAAAACGTTTTGGATATCGCTTGCCGGTTCAGTCATAGGCATGTTGACAACCGCATTTCTAGTGGGCTATTTGATTTTATTGGTTACTTTGGTGTGGGTTGTTTGTCGTGCTGTTAGAGGGTGGTTGGCTTTTAAACGGGGTCAGCTGGCCCCGGAATAAAGCAAGATAAACAAACCCAGGACAACCCACACCATTCGTTTGAACCGATGACCTGGCGCAATAATGCCGTAACCAACCAAAGTCGTGGCGACCCCCACTTTAACCATCGCCAAAAGAGCGCCAAACGGATCTTGTGCCAGTTCGATTAAATCCGGCGTGGAAATCATGGCCAATGGGATTAGGTATAAACCCAAGCCCAACGCCATGGCTTTCCACGCCACTTTCAGCCAGTTTTCTTCTACCATACCAGCGGCAATAAAGACGGCCCCGCAAACGGGTGGAGTGATGGTCGACAAGAGGGCAAACCAAAACACGAATAAGTGCGTCTGTAACGTGCCAAGTCCGAGCTCAGTGAGTGCGGGACCAGCCACCGATACGCAGATCACGTAAGCCGCTGTCGTTGGCACTTCCATGCCTAAAAGTAGGCAGGTCAAAGCAGTCAACAACACAGCCGGCCACAGCAAACCACCTGAGCCCGACAAAATCATAGAAGTGATCTTCACACCCAAGCCTGTCATGCCCAACACACCAATGATGAGTGATGCACACAGGATGATTGACGCGATCATGGCAATCTGTCGACCCGAGGTTTCGGCCGCGTGCATCACCCGCCGCTCAGCCTCGGCCGGCTCGAAAGCAAAACGGTCATCGGTCAACAATAAACAGGCCGCCACAACGATGGCCAGGCATGCGGCGTATTGCGGCGTGAAATCCAATCCAAACATGCTGTAGAGCAGCACCGTGAAAGGGACAGCAAAAAAAGCGGTGGTTACCAAAACGGTTTTGGTGGCAGGTCGATCTTCCTTTGGGACGCTCGGTAGATCGTAGCGTTTGGCAAAGGCATTGATGCCCATCCAAACTGCAAAAAAATACAGTATGGCGGCTGGTAATGCCGCCAACATAATGCCTTCGTAAGGCACGCCAGTGAGCTCGACCATCACAAACGCGCCGGCACCCATGAGCGGTGGCATGATTTGACCACCAGAAGAGGCAACCGCTTCAACCGCACCAGCCAGTGATCGTGGGTAACCCAAACGACGCATGGCCGGCAAGGTGATGGATCCCGTTGACGCCACGTTGGCTGAAGCAGAGCCAGAAATCGAACCAAATAAAGCAGAAGAGAGCACTGAGACTTTGGCCGCCCCGCCAGTCAGGCGCCCGGCCACTGCGGCTGCGATATTCATAAATCCCGAACCCGCTTGTCCGGCGTTTAACACCGCCCCGAAGATCACAAAGATAGCAACGATGGTGACTGAGACACCGGTCAGGCTGCCCCATAGTCCGCCCTCGGTGATCGTCAAAGTTCCCAGGAAACTGGCCAACGGCATGCCGGCATGACCAAACTCCCCCGGAATGTGCTGCCCAAACAAGCCATAGAGCAACATCAAGGCTGCGATGAGAGGTAGGGGCCAGCCCACCGCGCGCCGCGCCATATCGATAGCCGACACAATCAAAACCACTGCCAACGCTGTCTGCCATGGGCCATCTAGGCTGCCGTACTGATCAGAGAGCTGATTTTGTTGTAAGGCGATCCAAGCGCAACCGATCAAGCCGGCTATACACACAAGCCAGCTGATCGCATCGGCGTGTTGACCCTTGGGTCGCCAAAGTAGGACCCAAGGAAGCGCTAAGGCCATGTGGATAGGGCGACTCACGAGGTTGGGTACCAACCCCGCAAAGATGAGCCACAGGTGAAACGAAATACAGACGATGCCCAGCGTTGGCCAAAAAACGTCTCTAAAACCAAGTCGGGACATCGTGATGTGACTAAAAAGTTATCAAAATGGTTAAGAAGCCGTTATTTGTTGGCCGCAGTCAACGCAATGCCTTGCTCTTGGTAGTAACGCACGGCACCAGGATGAATCTTGCCAGGGATGTTGGCTAGCATTTCAGGGGTAACACCTTTCCACCAGGCGGCGGTGTCAGCCATTTTGTTGCGCTCTTCCCAGAACGTTTTGGTGAGCTCATAAGCCGTGTCGTCACTCATTTGCGTGGTGGTGTAAGCGATCACGGGTAGTGAGGTGGTTTGGATAGGCTGAGTTTGACCCGAGTAGGTGTTGGCTGGGATGGTGACCTTGGCGGCACCGGTTTGCTCAATCTGCTCATCGCTCATCGATAAAACCACCACGGGTGTGCTTGAGGCGGCTTCGATCACGTTGGGTGCCGGAAATGAGCCGGCGGTCACAAAGGCGTCAATTTGACGGTTTTTTAGCGCTGGCACGGCGTTGTTCAATTCAACATTGGCAGTTTTAACTTTACCGTCAAGGCCGAATAACTTGAGATACTTTTCGCCTTCACGCGCAGAAAACGTGCCTTTGCCCACTAAGACGGTCTTGCCGGCCATGTCCTCAAACGAGGCAATGCCTGCATCGCCGTGGGTAACGAAATGCATGGTCAATGAGGGAATAGGAAACAACCCACGAATATCTTTGTACTTAGGGGAGGGCTTTTTCTCAAACGGTCCACGATCAGCCATGGCGGCGCTGACTAGCGATGGTGGTGTTGTAAAAACATAGTTACCTGTACGGGTCGCTGATTCCATCACGTTTTGGACAGAACCTTGGCTTTCTTCGACAGTCACAATGATGTTGCCGTTCGAACCCGCTTTCATGGCTTGTGCCAGTTCGACACCCATTTGGTAGTAGGATGAGCCTGCCTTAGCGGATTTGTAAGTGATTCGTGTCTCGGCGACTGCTGTTCCTAAACCGCCCATTAAGACACCAGCAACGAGTGCTGGCAAGATGCGTTTGATTGTTTTCATGAGGTATCTCCATCGTTCTATGTGTGTAACCAATGAATTATAGGGTGAACTAAGTCATGGTTCATGTGCCGGCTTAGTCTTTGCTAACGTGACTTGCAACCATTCTCCCAACCTTAGGTCGATAGAGGGCCGGTCTGACCATCAACTGGTGCTTAGTTCTTAACAATATATGATATGTTTAAGTAATGCCATCAAACATTGATCTCCCCTTCTGCAGTAGGCAAGTGTTTCAGCGTGTTTTGTTGGGATGGCTCACCACTGTTTTGGTTGGTTGCGTTGGCATGGCAGCAGTGGGTCCTGACTACCAAACACCCGAGACGAGTGTCCCGGCCAGTTGGCAGCAAGACACTGCTGATGCCATACAGGAGATCGACGTCACTGGCGTGACGTCGGCTGTCAACTTGGAGCAGTGGTGGCAACAGTTTGACGACCCGGACTTGGACTGGTTGATTCAAACAGCGTTCGCAGACGACTTAAGCATTGAGCAGGCGCAGGCTAGGTTGCGGCAGGTCAGAGCCAATCGAACGCAAGCGGTCAGTGCGTTGTACCCGGAAGTTGGCGCCTCAGTGCGAGCCACACCCACTTACTATGGTGCACCTGAATCCGAACGCCCTGACACCACACAATACGACGCTGAGTTTGATGCCGCTTGGGAAATTGATATTTTTGGTGGTACGCGTCGCTCGATTGAAGCCGCGCAAGCTGAGGTCCAGGCCAGTGAGGCCGAGTTAGCTAATATCCGTGTTTCTGTTGCTGCCGAGGTCGCACAGAATTACGTGGATTTGCGTAATTTTCAGCAACGGTTATCGATTGCTAAACGCAATCTCTCATCGCAAGCGGAAACATTACAAATCGCGATGTGGCGGCATCAGGCCGGACTGGCGAGACAGACAGACGTTGCTCAAGCACGGGCTAGTTTGGAGCAAACGCGAGCTAGCTTGCCCGATCTGCAAATCGAGTTGGCGCGTGCTAGCAACCGCTTATCGGTGTTAACTGGACAAGCCCCAGGCGCGGTTAATCAACGCTTATCAAGCGTCAAGCCATTGCCTGCATTACCGCCCAAGATCGCCACTGGCGTGCCTGTGAGTGTGCTCACCCAGCGTCCCGATTTGCGAGTTGCTGAACGTAATCTAGCGGCTGAAACGGCGCGCATTGGTCAGACCATGGCCAAGCGATATCCTAGTCTTAATCTGGGTGGTTCTGTGGGATGGACAGCATTTACCCTCTCAGGTATTGGTCCCGCCGACTCTTTGATCGGTGTGCTTGTCGGCACGCTCAGTGCCACGCTCTTTGATGGTGGTCGCTTGCGCAGCCAAGTTGACGCTCAGACCGCTGTTCAAGAGCAAGCCTTGGCTCAGTATGAGCAAGCCGTCTTGCAAGCTTTAGAGGAAGTAGAAAACGCCTTGATCGCGCACGCCTTATCACGCGCTCGCGTAGAAGCTTGGTCGTTTTCTGCCGAGGCGTCAGCAAGCGCGGCACAGCAGTCACGACAGCTTTATCAGTCTGGTTTGGTCGATTTTGAGCAAGTGCTTATCACCGAGCGTTCGCAATTGACCGCGCAAGAGAATCTATTTAATTCTTTTCTTATTGCAATTAAGTGATTTTTCCGATAAATGTCATTTTTGTCGCCCCCTTTTTTGGTGTACATTTGTTTTTTTGTGATTTAAACCTTTTTGTTTCCCGGGAGAGAAGCGGGATATTTTTTGTTTTTCGGGTTTCCCGAATAACTTTGCAAAAAAAATTTTTAAGCGTGATGCAAAAAACCGTTTTATACAACATCCACGAGCAATTGGGAGCCAGGATGGTTCCTTTTGCCGGCTTTGAGATGCCGGTTGAATATTCAGGCATTAATAATGAGCATCTTGCGGTGCGTCAATCAGCCGGCATGTTCGATGTTTCCCATATGGGGGAATTCTGGGTGAAAGGTCCTCAAGCCTTTGATCTGATGCAACGCATTACCACAAATGATGTGGGGGCATTATATCCGGGCAGGGCTCAGTATTCATGTATGCCCAACGAAAAAGGAGGTATAGTGGATGATCTTATTATATATAAGTATGACGAGGAAAAGTATATGCTCGTTGTTAATGCCGCCAATGTAGAGAAGGACTGGAACTGGATCAATAAACAGAATAACTTTGGAGCGGAATTGGAAGATGCCAGTCAAAAGATTTCACTACTGGCCGTTCAGGGACCTAAAGCCCGGGAAATTCTTCAGTCCCTTACATCTACCGATCTTTCAGACATTCCTTTTTACCATTTTAAAGAAGGAAGTTTTGCCGGTGCCGGGCGTGTTGTTATCTCTAATACCGGTTATACCGGTTCAGGAGGCTTTGAACTTTATTTGTTCAATGAAGATGCCCCTTCCGTATGGAATGCCATCATGGAACAGGGTGAAAATTCCGGACTCTTGCCGGCAGGACTTGGCG
>JAWOGG010000070.1:0-2842 GCA_046497085.1 Orrella sp. | reverse complement strand
CTATTTTGGGTATGTATTACGGCTTCCAGACCAGGGAGGCCGTTTGACGATTTTCCACCAAGGTGCTTGCTCAGCGACCACCGAGTGGGACGGCAAGTACATGATGCTCAATAACTATGAATATTCTAAAGAGCTATTGCATTACTGCATTGACCGTGACATTCCGTTTTTATACGCCTCGTCAGCGGCTACTTATGGCGGCCGCGACAGAGACTTCATTGAAGCGCCAGAGTATGAAGGCGCGCTGAATGTTTACGGCTACTCGAAGCAGCAGTTTGATAATTATGTCCGACGCGTGCAAGACGATGCCAAGGCGCACGGTGAAACACTGCCACCGATCACCGGTTTTCGTTACTTCAACGTTTACGGCCCTCGTGAGCAGCACAAAGGCAGCATGGCGTCCGTTGCTTACCACCTGAACCAGCAAATCTTAAACGGTGAAAACCCGAAGCTGTTTGAAGGCAGTGACACCTTTAAGCGCGATTTCGTCTATGTTGGCGACGTGTGTCAAATGAATATCTGGTTCTGGCAGCAACAAATCTCCGGCATTTTTAACTGTGGTACTGGCCGTGCCGAACCGTTTAGCGCCGTCGCCAACGCCGTCATCGCGTTTCACGGTCAAGGGGAAATTGAAGAGGTGCCGTTCCCCGATCACTTAAAAGGCCGCTATCAAGCTTACACGCAGGCCGATTTGACCAAGGTTCGTGAAGCCGGATATACCGCTTCCTTTAAGACTGTGGCTGAAGGTGTTGCCGCCTATCTGGCTGAAATCAATCGCTAATATAATGATGTTTACGCCAAGCCGTGACGCTTGGAGTATGAGAAAATCGAATAATGACAAAACAGCGACCCGATTACGATCCAAATGCCTATAACCCCGAATTTTCGCGTGCCTTCCTCGCACCGAAATATTGGGGCACCTGGCTGATGTTAATGGCTGCCTTGCCAATCTGTTTGTTGGTGCCTGCGCGAGCAAAGTATCGCTTTGCCCAATGGGTGGCACGCAAACTGGTGAAAAAGAAAAAAGGCACGATTTTGAATGCATGGCTCAACCTTGAAGCCTGCTTTCCAGAGCAATCTAAGCAAGCACGCGAAGCGATCTTGGTCGAGACGCTAACAACCGCAGGAGCGTTTTTACTCAGTTTTCCACTGATTACGTTACGTGGTCGTCAGTGGTTTCAACAGCACTGTGATGTCATTGGCATGGAGCATATTACCCGCCACACCGATCATGGTGAGCCGGTGATCTTGTTTGTTCCCCATACCTGGGCGATTGATGCGGCGGCGATTTTATTTGCCTCACAGGGCTTACCTGTCGCTGCCTTCTCAAAACGACAAAAAAACGGTCTCCTCGACTGGCTGATGCACCGCCAACGAGTACAATATGGTGGTAACTGCTACGAACGAGAAGCAGGGATTAAACCTTTTATTCGTGCGGTTAAACGAGGCTTCTTGGGCTATTACCTGCCCGATGAAGATATGCGTGATGAGAGCAGTGAGTTTGTTCCTTTTTTCTCAACAACCAAGGCGACACTGCCAAGTCTCGGCAAGTTGAGCAAAGTCACGCGTTCGCATATCGTGCCTGTGCTATCTGGCTTTGATGCCAAAACCGGCCGGTTTGTCATTACCATCCATCCAGCATTTAGCGAGTTTCCAACCGGTGATAGCAAAACGGACGCCCACATGATGAACCAACACATCGAAACCATGCTCGAGGGTCAATACGATCAATACATGTGGATCCTACAGCTGCTCCGCACACGCGAAGACGGCCGCAATATCTACCAAGAGGCAAAAAGGAAACGGGCATCATGACACGAGTACTCGTCATTGGCCCGTCTTGGGTCGGCGATATGGTGATGTCGCAATCACTGTATAAAGCCATCAAACAACAACACCCTGACGCCACCATTGACGTGATGGCGCCTGGATGGTGCGCCCCTATTTTGGCGCGTATGCCAGAAGTTAATCGCAGTATCGACATGCCACTGGGCCATGGAGAATTTGCACTCGGTAAGCGCTACCAATTAGGTAAACGCTTAGCAAAACATGGCTATGACCGTGCCTATGTATTGCCTAATTCCGCCAAATCGGCGCTGATCCCTTGGTTTGCTGGGATCCCAACACGTACCGGTTGGAAAGGTGAAATGCGTTATGGTTTGCTCAACGACCTGCGTCCCAATAAAAAAGCGTTTCAATATATGGTTGAGCGCTATGTTGCCCTGGCACACCCACGCGCCACGATGCAAAGTTCGGTCTCACTCGGCGGCCTTGAAGGCCTACCAAAACCTGAATTAACCATTGATCCTGACGCACAAGCGGCTGTGATCACTAAGCTGGGCTTAAACCAAGATAGACCCATCGTGGGTCTTTGCCCGGGTGCCGAGTTCGGCCCAGCCAAAAAGTGGCCTGAGCAACACTATGCCGAGGTCGCTCGCCAGATGCATGCTAAGGGGTTTCAAGTTTGGCTGTTTGGCTCAGCCAAAGATATCGACACCTGTGAAAAAATTGCCGCCCTTGCCGACAACGCACCGAATATTCATGTGTTAGCGGGTAAAACCAATTTAATTGAGGCTGTTGATCTATTAGGCGCTTGCCAAACCGTCGTCAGTAATGACTCCGGCTTGATGCACATCGCCGCGGCGGTCAACTGCCAGGTCATTGCCATTTATGGCTCAACGTCCCCCGACTACACGCCGCCTTTAACCAGTAAGGTCGACATTGTGCATACAGATATTGAATGTCGCCCCTGCTTTCAACGCGAATGTCCACTTGGGCATTTGAAGTGTTTAAAGGATTTGGACCCTAGCCGCGTTATTTCTTTAATAAAGATGGATAAAGC
>JAWOGG010000041.1:0-3428 GCA_046497085.1 Orrella sp. | reverse complement strand
GACCTGTTGTTTAGAGCCAAAAGTGGTCAACTCCCAGCGGAAATTGCTGCCGTGGTGTCCAATCATCGAGAGTTTGAAACACTGGCCCAGTCCTATGGTGTGGCATTTCATTATCTTCCAGTGACGCCTGAAACCAAAGCGGCTCAAGAGCGCAGATTGCTCGATTTGATTGATGCAGAAAACATCGATCTCGTGGTTCTTGCCCGTTACATGCAAATCTTATCGGCAGAGCTGTGCAGCGCACTTAACGGCAAAGCCATTAATATTCATCACAGCTTTCTACCGAGCTTTAAAGGGGCACGTCCTTACCACCAAGCGCATGCTCGCGGCGTCAAAATCATTGGCGCTACCGCCCACTACGTGACACAGGATCTCGATGAGGGCCCCATCATCGAACAAGACATCGAGCGCGTTGACCACGCCATGAGCATTGATGACTTAACCCAAGTGGGCAGTGATGTAGAGTCACTTGTGTTGTCGCGCGCTGTGGCTAGTCACGTAGAGCATCGAATTTTATTAAACGGCAATCGGACGGTAGTATTTCGCTAATAAAAGCTCTACTCTCTTGCAATATTGAAGGACGATTTTGTTGTGAACCAATAGTTTCAAGGAGCATCCGCTCGTATGCATAGCGACGACCAGTTAACTCGCGAGAATTGGGGTAAGTCTTTAGCACAAGCCCGAGCCGAGCAGGGTTTGAGCGAACTCGAGCTTGCTCGTGAATTGCTTCTGTCACCCGCCCAATTACGTGACATCGAAAACGGATCCAGCAAATCCTTTCACGCTGCGACGTACTACCATCGAGCCCTGAAAAAGCTTGCCGATCGACTGAATGTCACACTCGAGCCCTCGGTCGAATCTGTCGCTATCGGCGATGAATCGTCAGCACCAAAAGATTCGAACAGCAAACGCGAATCAAGCGTCCTGCCTAGCCGGTCATCTCTTCAAAATCAAGGTCTTGTCTTGCCCACGCAGGAATCGTCGCGTAGCAAGCTCGGCCTTTTGATTGTTGCGATTGTCATTCTCGCCATTGGTGCGGGTGTGTATTTGTCAATCGGTGAAGGGTGGCCGCTTAAACAGGCGGAAGAAATCGCACAGACGACCAATCCTGCCGCCGATACATTTGGTCCGTCCGCGTCTGATGAGAGCAGCGACACCTCTGGGGCCACTGAGGCCAATGAGGCCAATGAGGCGCAAACGCCTGCGGCGGCAATCGAACCAACAACTACGCCACCGTCTACCGATACGGACCAAACGGTCACCACAACCACGACGGTGGAGATCGTGCCCCCAAACAATGATGTTGAACCTGCTGTTGAGTCAGTTGTTGAGTCGGTTGTTGAACCCCTCGACAACCCTTCTGCTGACTCTGTCATTGCCGCTGGGAGCGTCAATGAGGCTGCCACCGAAACCGTCACTGATCCCAATCTTGAACCCTCTCCTGAACCCACACCTGACCCCAATCCCGAACCCACAGTAGACCTGATTGAAGCTCGCTTTACCGACGATTGCTGGGTTGAGGTTCGCTACAAAGATGGCCGCGTTGAACAGAAAATTTATACCGACCAAGAAGTTCTAACTGTCAGCCCTGAGGCCATAGAGCGATTGGTGTTTGGCAACGCACAAGCTGTTCAAGCCCTCCGGCAAGGTGAACCATTCGACGTTTTGGTATTTGCGGGCAATAGCAATGTGGCGCGTATCGGTGAAGCAGATCTAAATACATCACAAAATTAAATTTAACTTGTTTCGTAAGAGTGATTCCTAGAGTTACGATTAAAAGATAATCGTGATCGGGAGAAAAACATGCAAATCAGCGCCCAAGAAGTTGACCAGTTACATCCCGTACCGGATGCGCGGGGCATTAATTTGTATGAGGCTGATATTGCCCGGGGCATTCTGGCCTGCTATCTGCCCCCCGATCTGCGCGCGCATCTTGAACCGCATCTGAAACGCTTAGGTGCATTGGCTGGTCGTCACCTCGATGACCTAGCGAATGTCGCTGATAAAAATCCCCCGACACTCTCAGTTCGCAGCCGCTCCGGTATTGATGAGTCGCGTGTGAACAAGCATCCTGCTTACGTTGAATTAGAGCGTTGGGCATACAGCGAGTTTGGTCTTGCCGCGATGTCGCACCGCGGTGGCGTGTTGGGATGGCCCGAACCCATGCCACCAGCAGCCAAATACGCCCTTACTTATTTGTTTGTGCAAGCGGAGTTTGGCTTATGTTGCCCTGTGAGCATGACTGACTCTTTGGCGCGAACATTAAGAAAATTTGGCAATCCAGAACTGGTAGAAAAAGTACTGCCGCTGGTCACCACTCAAGATTTTGATTCTCTACATCAGGGCGCCATGTTCATGACCGAACAAGGTGCGGGCTCGGACGTCAGTGCCACTGCGGCCACTGCCGTGCAGCAGGCAGACGGCAACTGGGCGCTGTCGGGTGACAAGTGGTTTTGCTCCAACCCTGATGCAGGTTTTGCCATGGTTTTGGCGCGATCCGAAGAAGCGCCTGGCTTAAAAGGGATCTCCCTGTTCCTTCTGCCACGTACATGCCCCGATGGCTCGCCTAACCAATATCGGATACTGCGCCTTAAAGACAAATTAGGTACTCGCTCTATGGCGAGTGGCGAGATCCGTCTAGAGGGTGCATTTGCTTGGTTAGTAGGCGAACGCGGCCAAGGCTTTAAGCACATGGCCGACATGATCAACAATTCGCGCCTCTCAAATGGAGTCAGGGCCGCCGGCTTAATGCGACGAGCGTTAACAGAAGCCCTTTATATTTCCAAGAATCGTCGTGCCTTCGGCAAACGCTTAATCGACATGCCTCTAATGCAACGCCAACTCTGCAAGATGGCCGTTTGGACCGAACAGGCACGAACCATGGTGTTTCAAACCGCCCAGGCACTCCAGGCGTTTGACCACGACAGCAGCAAGCGACCATTAGCCCGAATCTTGACACCGCTGATTAAGTTTCGCGCTTGCCGCGATGCGCGCAAAGTCACAGGCGACGCAATGGAAGTTCGCGGCGGTTGCGGTTACATCGAAGAGTGGTCTGATCCACGGTTGTTACGCGACTCTCATTTGGGCTCTATTTGGGAAGGCACCAGCAATATCGTCGCGCTAGATGTGTTGCGCGCCATCAGCCGAGAAAACGCCCTACCGGCTTTGCGCGCCCATGTGGATCAATTGCTAAGCGATGGCTTACCCGTCGATCCTTCATTGGCTGACTTACAACAATCACGCATTGATGCGGCGTTTGCGTTCGCCGGACAGGCGGCAGAAAGCGATGATTCCGCCGTGGCCCGGCAGGTGGGCACCGCGCTGTATAACGTGGTGACGCTCGCAGCTATGCGTTGGGAGGCCAAACAAGCCGATATGCCATGGGGCGCTCGCTTAGCCGACATCGGGTTAACCCATCGTTTGAGGCC
>JAWOGG010000251.1:0-10075 GCA_046497085.1 Orrella sp. | reverse complement strand
AACTATTTATAACCGTAATCTGCCCGATGGTGGCCATTATAACCATAACAAATTTTAATAAGGGGATCACATCGCACAATGTTTCACCAGTAGTGACATCTTTCAAACCAACGACAGCCGCGATGTCACCAGCAATAACTTCTTTGATTTCTTCACGATTATTGGCGTGCATCTGCAAGATACGACCAATGCGCTCTTTCTTGCCCTTGATTGGGTTGTATACCGTATCACCTGACTTCAGCACACCAGAGTAGACGCGCACGAAGGTCAATTGACCAACATACGGATCGGTCATCAATTTAAAGGCCAACGCGGAAAACTTCTCGCTATCTTCGGCCTTGTGCGACACAGGCGATCCATCATCCAACTCACCCTGAACAGGTGGGATGTCGATTGGGGAGGGTAAGAACTCAATGACTGCGTCAAGCATTCGCTGCACGCCTTTGTTCTTAAAGGCCGTACCGCACAACATCGGTTGAATTTCATTCGCAATGGTTCGGATGCGAATGGCAGCATTAATCTCTTCTTCGGATAGATCACCCGACTCGAGATATTTATTCATCAATTCTTCAGATGATTCTGCTGCAGTTTCAAGCAGATTTTCACGCCATTTTTTAGCGTCTTCTAAAAGCTCCGCAGGGATTTCAACATAGTCAAATTTTGTGCCATGACTTGCTTGATCCCAAATGATTGCTTTCATCTTGATCAAGTCAACGACACCAGTAAAGTTCTCTTCTGCACCGATAGGGATGACGATTGGAACTGGATTAGCTTTTAATCGCAGCTTCAACTGGTCATAAACTTTGAAAAAGTTTGCGCCAGTACGGTCCATCTTGTTAACGAAAGCGAGACGGGGCACACCATATTTGTTAGCTTGGCGCCACACAGTCTCGGACTGGGGCTGCACACCACCAACAGCGCAATACACCATGCAGGCACCGTCAAGCACACGCATCGAACGCTCAACTTCAATCGTGAAGTCAACGTGTCCGGGGGTGTCAATCACATTGATGCGATGTTCCTGGAAATTATTCGCCATGCCCTTCCAGAACGCGGTTGTGGCAGCCGATGTAATGGTGATGCCACGTTCTTGCTCTTGTTCCATCCAGTCCATGGTTGCTGCACCATCGTGCACTTCACCAATCTTGTGGTTAATGCCGGTATAGAACAAAATACGCTCTGTTGTCGTGGTTTTTCCTGCATCGATGTGAGCTGAGATACCGATGTTACGGTAGCGCTCGATCGGGGTTTTACGGGCCATGATAATGACTTCCTAAAGTTACCAGCGGAAATGGCTAAATGCTTTGTTAGCTTCAGCCATCTTATGTGTATCGTCGCGCTTTTTCATTGCAGCGCCACGGCCTTCGGCGGCATCGAGCAGCTCGCCAGCCAGGCGTAAGTCCATTGATTTCTCGCTACGCTTTTTAGCGGCCTCTCTCAACCAACGCATGGCAAGAGCCAACCGGCGCACGGGACGAACTTCGACCGGCACTTGGTAGTTAGCACCGCCCACGCGACGACTCTTGACCTCAACCAATGGCTTGATGTTATTGATTGCCAGATCAAAAACCTCTAATGGTTCTTTACCAGCTTTCGACTTAACTTGCTCAAGGGCACCATAAACGATGCGCTCAGCGACAGCTTTTTTACCGGCGAGCATCACAACGTTCATAAATTTAGCGAGTTCGACACTGCCAAACTTTGGGTCGGGCAAGATTTCGCGTTTGGGTACTTCGCGACGACGTGGCATTGCAATTCCTTTTTTCAATTCAGTTGGAGCACTTAGCCCCTCGGCTTGACAGTTGACAAGCCACTTACGTTCCCGGTATTCCCGGTCGGCCACTGCATATGCAGTGCTTGTATTTCATTCAAATCACTGCTGTTGGCAAATAGACTAAATAGCGCAACTTCCAATAATTTGTATTCTTACGCTTTCTTTGCTCGCTTAGCGCCATACTTTGAACGCGCTTGCTTACGGTCTTTTACGCCTTGCAAGTCAAGTGAACCACGAACAATGTGGTAGCGCACACCGGGCAAATCTTTAACACGACCACCGCGCACCAAAACCACTGAGTGCTCTTGGAGGTTGTGGCCTTCGCCACCGATGTAAGAAATCACTTCGAAACCATTGGTCAAACGAACTTTTGCAACTTTACGCAAAGCTGAGTTTGGTTTTTTTGGAGTCGTTGTGTAAACACGGGTACAAACACCACGGCGTTGTGGGCAGTCTTCAAGCGCCGGGCTTTTGCTTTTTAACGTGGCAACAGCTCTTGGCTTGCGCACGAGTTGATTGATGGTTGGCATACCTCTTTCCTATAAAACCGGCAGGAATGTTCCTGCTCGGCGTTCTTAAATCCGCGGATAATGCTCGTCAACATAACCACCCCCGGACGGAGAACCGTAAAAGAGCAGATATGCCGTCGGTGATACAGAATCACTCACCGATTAACTTAGTTACTTAAGCACTTGTTTCACAAGTACTTTGTTGCTCATGTCATCGGTTATCTGCTTCATTCAAGAAGCGAAACAACCCTGCATGATGCAGAAAATAGTGGAGACACCAAAGCCTCCGCTTAAAACTAGCCGAGCCCGAGAGCATATCCCACGCATATGCGTTTGTCAAATGCCCTTTCTTACTCAAAACACCTAGTTACTAAATCTCTTGGACTTATTTCAATTAGACTCGACAGCAATAATTTCGGACTTGGATTTACCCAAGTCCGAAATTCAGGCTATTAAGACTCCTGCTGGTCGTCAGAACCTGCCATGTCTTCTGGCTCTATATCGCCGTCACTGACTGTGGCTGGTGCATCTTCGAAAGGATTTGCCAAGGCTTTAGCCGCCTCACGCTCAGCCGCATCGATAATGTCTTTATCACGACGTGCATCGTGATAGGCCATACCAGTACCCGCAGGTATCAAACGGCCGACAATCACGTTTTCCTTCAGACCACGTAAATCGTCCCGCTTGCCCATAATGGCTGCTTCGGTCAATACACGGGTGGTCTCTTGGAAAGAAGCAGCCGAGATGAACGAATCAGTCGACAAAGAGGCCTTCGTAATACCCAACAGAACGTTTTCGTATGTGGCGGGTAACTTCTCGTCTGCCGTCACTCGATCGTTCTCATTGAGTAGTTCTGAACGCTCTACCTGCTCGCCTGGGATAAAGCTGGTGTCACCTGCATCCATGATCAACACGCGACGCAACATTTGACGCACGATTACTTCAATGTGTTTGTCGTTGATTTTCACCCCTTGAAGGCGATAAACGTCTTGAACTTCATCGACAACATAGGTGGCAAGTCGCTCTATACCCTGTAGACGCAGAATATCGTGTGGGTCCGGTGGGCCGTCGACGATAGTCTCGCCTTTGTTGACAACTTGACCATCGTGAACCAAGACTTGCTTCTCTTTCGGAATCAAGAACTCGTGTGACACACCATCAAGGTCTGTAATGACCAGTCGCTGTTTGCCTTTGGTATCTTTACCGAATGAAACCGTACCCGTTATTTCAGCAAGTAACCCTGAATCTTTCGGTGAGCGAGCTTCAAACAATTCAGCAACACGTGGCAAACCGCCGGTGATATCTCGCGTCTTTTGCGATTCTTGTGGAATACGCGCCAACACCTCACCAATTTGAACGGTCTGACCATCACGAACGGTAATCAATGCACCAACAGGGAACGAGATGCTTACTGGGTGTTCTGTGCCAGCAATTTTTACATCCTCGCCCTTATCACCAATCAGTTTGATTTGCGGTCGTTGTGCCGCTTTACCACCTCTGGTTTTTGGTGTGATCGCGACCAAAGTTGACAAACCAGTGACATCATCTAGTTGTTTGGCAACGGTGACGCCTTCTTCGATGTTTTCAAATCGAATTGAGCCGGCGTATTCTGAAATAATTGGCCGTGTCAGTGGGTCCCAGGTCGCTAGCCTTGAGCCAGCTTTTAAAGCATCTCCATCATTGACTTGCAATGTCGCGCCATATGGAACCTTGTGACGTTCACGTTCGCGTTCATTTTCACCGTAAATGACTATTTCACCGGAGCGCGAAATAGCAACACGCTCGCCTTTCGGATTAGTCACGTACCGCATTGTGCTTGCAAATCGAACGGTACCGGCTGATTTGGTTTCAACGCTGTTGGCCATAGCCGAACGAGAGGCCGCACCACCAATGTGGAACGTACGCATCGTTAGCTGCGTGCCAGGCTCACCGATGGATTGTGCGGCGATAACACCAACCGCTTCACCCACGTTTACCAATGCACCACGACCTAAATCACGTCCATAGCAATGAGCGCAAAGACCATGACGAGTTTCGCAAGTCAGCGGCGTGCGCACCCGAACCTCATCAACACCAAGTCTGTCGATGTAGTCAACCATGTCTTCGTCAAGCAGTGTGCCAGCTGAGATGGCTGTTTCTTGCGTATCGGGGTCAACAATATCAATGGCGGCAACTCGACCAAGGATTCGTTCACGTAACGGCTCAATAACTTCACCGCCCTCAACCAATGCTTTCATTGCATAGCCGTGAGAGGTTCCGCAATCACTTTCGGTAATAACCAAATCTTGCGTCACATCGACCAGACGACGTGTCAGGTAGCCTGAGTTTGCTGTTTTAAGAGCGGTATCGGCCAGACCTTTACGAGCACCGTGAGTAGAAATAAAGTACTGCAACACGTTTAGGCCTTCCCGGAAGTTAGCCGTAATCGGTGTTTCGATAATCGAACCGTCAGGCTTGGCCATCAGGCCGCGCATACCAGCAAGCTGTCTAATTTGGGCAGCAGAGCCACGAGCACCAGAGTCGGCCATCATATAGATCGAGTTGAATGATTCCTGGGAGGTTTCATTACCATGTCGATCGGTGACAGGCTCTGTGGCCAGTTGCTCCATCATTGCCTTACCAACTTTGTCGCCCGCTTTACCCCAAATGTCCACCACATTGTTGTAACGCTCTTGAGAGGTCACCAGACCAGACGAGTATTGCTTGTCGATTTCTTTGACTTCAGCACTTGCGATCGCCAGAATCTCAGCCTTTACTGCTGGGATCAACATATCGCCCATGGCGATAGAGATACCGCCCCGAGTTGCTAAGCGAAAGCCAGACTGCATCAACTTGTCAGCAAAAATCACGGTGTCGCGCAGGCCACAACGACGGAAGGACTGGTTAATAAGCCGTGATATTTCTTTTTTCTTCAAAGCCAAGTTCATGACTTCAAAAGGCAAGCCCTTAGGTCTGATCTCAGACAGCAACGCTCGGCCAACAGTCGTCTCGACACGCTTTTGTTCTGACAACCACTCACCATGGGCATCGTGAGACCATTCGGTTAAACGAACGGTGATCCGGCTTTGCAGATCGACTTGTTTGTTGTCATAGGCTCGCTGCACTTCAGCAACATCAGCGAAAAACATGCCTTCGCCTTTACCATTCACACTCGAACGTGTCGCATAATACAAACCCAGCACGATGTCTTGCGAGGGAACAATTGACGGTTCACCGTTCGCTGGAAACAGCACGTTATTAGAGGCCAGCATCAAGGTGCGCGCCTCTAACTGCGCTTCCAGTGAAAGTGGTACGTGAACAGCCATTTGGTCGCCGTCAAAGTCAGCGTTAAACGCTGCACATACCAAGGGGTGAAGCTGGATGGCTTTACCTTCAATCAATACCGGCTCAAACGCCTGGATACCCAAGCGGTGCAGCGTTGGCGCACGGTTCAGCATGACTGGGTGCTCGCGAATAACTTCTTCGAGAATGTCCCAAACAACCGGCTCTTGGCTTTCGACAAGCTTTTTAGCCGCCTTAATTGTGGTCGCCAACCCCATCATCTCCAAACGGTTGAAAATGAATGGCTTAAACAGTTCAAGGGCCATCAACTTTGGCAAACCGCACTGATGCAATTTCAGCGTAGGACCAACAACGATGACTGAACGGCCTGAATAGTCAACTCGCTTACCCAGCAAGTTTTGACGGAATCGACCGCTTTTGCCCTTAATCATGTCAGACAAGGACTTAAGCTGGCGCTTGTTGGCACCGGTCATGGCTTTACCACGACGGCCATTGTCTAGGAGTGAGTCAACAGATTCTTGCAACATCCGCTTTTCGTTACGCAAGATAATCTCAGGCGCTTTCAACTCCAGCAGACGCTTCAATCGATTGTTTCGGTTAATGACACGACGATACAAATCGTTAAGATCAGACGTTGCGAAACGGCCGCCATCAAGTGGCACCAAGGGCCGTAAATCTGGAGGCAGAACGGGCAATACTTCCATTACCATCCAGTCAGGTTTGATACCGGACTTCTGGAAACCCTCCAAGACTTTCAAACGTTTTGAAATTTTCTTGATTTTCGCGTCAGATGAAGTGGCTTTAAGCTCCGCGCGTAAAGTCTCTACATCTCTATCGATATCGATGGTCCGCAACAACTCTCGCACAGCCTCTGCGCCCATGAGTGCTTTGAACTCATCGCCGTATTCTTCTGTTTTAGCTATAAAGTCGTCGTCAGACATAATCTGACCACGTTTTAGCGGAGTCATGCCTGGCTCAATCACACACCATGCTTCGAAGTACAACACGCGCTCAATATCTCGCAGTGTCATATCCAAAACCATACCCAAGCGCGACGGAAGGCTCTTCAAGAACCAAATGTGTGCCACCGGGCTGGCGAGTTCAATGTGCCCCATACGTTCACGGCGAACTTTTGCAACAGTGACTTCGACGCCACATTTTTCGCAAATGACACCGCGATGCTTCAGGCGCTTGTACTTACCGCAAAGGCACTCGTAATCTTTGATTGGGCCAAAAATTTTGGCGCAAAACAAGCCATCGCGTTCTGGTTTGAACGTCCGGTAATTAATGGTTTCAGGTTTGCGAACCTCACCATAAGACCATGACCGAATTTTCTCAGGCGACGCGATACCCACTTTAATGGCATCAAACTGCTCGTCTTGGGAAACTTGCTTGAATAGGTCGAGTAGCGCTTTCATTATTTACGCTCCAAATCCATGTCGAGGGCCAGAGAACGAATCTCCTTAACCAACACGTTAAACGATTCCGGCATACCGGCCTCGATGGTGTGGTCGCCTTTGACAATGTTTTCGTAAAGTTTGGTGCGGCCGCTAATGTCGTCAGACTTAACTGTCAACATTTCTTGCAGAGTGTAAGAGGCGCCGTATGCTTCTAGGGCCCAAACCTCCATCTCTCCGAATCGCTGACCACCAAACTGGGCTTTACCACCTAACGGTTGCTGTGTCACCAAGGAGTATGGTCCCGTTGAACGGGCATGCATCTTGTCGTCAACCAAGTGGTGAAGTTTGAGATAGTGCATATAACCTACGGTTACAGGCCGTTCGAACTGATCCCCTGTACGTCCATCGATCAACCAAGCTTGCGTGCGACTTTCGGTCAAACCTATTGATTGAGCGATTTCATCGGGATAAGCCATTTCCAGCATTTTGGTGATCTCTGGCTCTGCTGCACCGTCAAACACAGGCGTTGCAAATGGCACACCGTTCTTCAGGTTAGTTGCCAATTCCATTAACTCGTTGTCATTCAAGTCATCAATTTGAGCACCTGAACCAGTTTCGTTATAGATCCGGTTGACGTAATCGCGCAATGACTTAAGTTGGACTTTTTGCTCATCACGCATCATGTCTTGAATACGACGACCTAAGCCCTTAGCAGCCCAACCTAAATGGACCTCAAGTACTTGACCAACGTTCATCCGTGATGGCACGCCGAGTGGATTAAGCACAATGTCCACAGGTGTCCCGTCAGCCATGTGTGGCATATCTTCAACGGGAACTATCCGTGAAACAACACCTTTGTTACCGTGACGTCCAGCCATCTTATCGCCTGGTTGAAGTCTGCGCTTGACTGCCAAGTAAACCTTGATCATCTTCAACACACCCGGTGGCAACTCATCGCCTTGGGTTAGTTTTTTACGCTTTTCTTCAAAAGCGAGATCAAATTGATGACGCTTACCTTCAAGTGACTCTTTGGCTTGCTCAAGAACCAGAGCAAACTCTTCATCAGTCAAACGAATGTCAAACCACTGCCAACGATCAAGTTCAGCCAAGTAGGCTTTTGTGATCTTGCTGCCTTTGGCGAGCTTACGGGGGCCACCGTTAACGGCCTTTCCTTCTAACATCTTCTCGATACGATCAAACGTATCGTTTTCTACGATGCGCAGCTGATCGTTCAAGTCTTGTCTATAACGACGTAGCTCGTCATCAATAATTGACTGAGCGCGATTGTCACGAGGGATGCCTTCCCTTGTGAAAACCTGCACATCAATGACGGTTCCAACCATACCGGATGAAACGCGCAGTGACGTGTCTTTTACGTCTGACGCTTTTTCACCAAAAATGGCACGCAACAGCTTTTCTTCAGGCGTCAGTTGAGTTTCACCCTTGGGCGTTACTTTGCCAACCAACACATCATCTGCGCGTACTTCTGCGCCAATGTGAACAATGCCCGACTCATCGAGGCGATTGAGCTGTGTCTCAGCCAAATTGCTAATGTCGCGCGTAATTTCCTCAGGGCCTAACTTTGTATCGCGTGCCACCACCGTCAATTCTTCGATGTGGATAGAGGTGTAACGATCGTCAGACACAACCCGCTCTGAAAGCAGAATCGAATCTTCAAAGTTGTAACCATTCCACGGCATGAAGGCGATCAACATGTTTTGGCCGAGCGCCAACTCACCCAAGTCTGTTGAGGCACCATCCGCGATGACGTCGCCTTTGGCAACTTTGTCGCCACGGCCCACAATCGGACGCTGGTTGATATTGGTATTTTGGTTTGATCGCGTGTACTTGATCAAATTATAGATATCAACGCCAACTTCACCTGCCACGTTTTCATCATCGTTGACTCGAATCACCACACGGTCTGCATCGACGTGATCAACAACACCACCTCGAAGAGCCTGTACGGTTGTTCCCGAATCGACAGCCACTGTTCGCTCAATACCAGTGCCTACCAATGGTTTTTCTGGACGTAAACAAGGCACAGCTTGACGCTGCATGTTTGCACCCATCAACGCACGGTTGGCGTCATCGTGCTCTAGGAAAGGAATCAATGAGGCAGCAACCGAGACAATCTGTGACGGAGCCACGTCCATATAATTGATATTGTCAGGGGCAGTCAAAAGTGTTTCACCGGCCTGACGACAAGCAACTAGATCATCAATAAATACACCCGTCTGGCTTAATTGAGCATTCGCCTGGGCAATAACAAAGTTGCTTTCTTCAATAGCGGAAAGATATTCTATTTCCTCGGTAACCTGACTGTTTTCAACTTTACGATACGGGGTTTCTAAGAATCCATATTCGTTTAATCGGGCATAAAGTGCCATTGAGTTGATCAGACCAATGTTTGGTCCCTCAGGTGTCTCAATTGGGCAAACACGACCATAGTGCGTTGGATGGACGTCACGAACTTCAAAGCCTGCTCGTTCGCGAGTCAAACCACCAGGGCCCAATGCAGAAACACGACGCTTGTGTGTGATTTCTGACAATGGATTGGTTTGATCCATGAACTGCGACAATTGACTTGAACCGAAGAACTCTTTGATGGCTGCCGAAATGGGCTTTGAGTTGATCAAATCGTGCGGCATTAAGTTTTCGGTCTCTGCTTGACCGAGTCTTTCTTTAACCGCGCGCTCGACTCGAACCAAACCAGCTCTAAATTGATTTTCTGCCAATTCACCGACGCAACGAACACGACGGTTACCTAGGTGGTCGATATCATCAATATTGCCATGACCGTTACGCAGCTCTACCAACACTTTGATGGTTTCGAGAATATCTTCGTTGGTCAATGTCATTGGACCGGTGATGTCATCACCACGACCCAAACGACTATTGACTTTCATTCGGCCCACACGAGACAAGTCATAGCTGTCTTCACTGTAGAACAGGCGTTGGAACAATGCCTCGACGGCATCTTCTGTTGGTGGCTCACCCGGACGCATCATGCGATAGATGGCCACTTTCGCTGCCATCTGATCAGCTGTTTCGTCGGTACGTAGCGTTTGCGAAATGTAAGGGCCACGATCCAAATCGTTGGTAAACAA
>JAWOGG010000223.1:0-7551 GCA_046497085.1 Orrella sp. | reverse complement strand
TTTGAAAAATGCTGATCAATTTCAACAGTGAAATTTCGGACTTATCGTTGATGTCGGATTTGTTAGTTGCAAAGTAAATGTGGACAACACGACTTTCCGGGCGGCGTTGAATTTAAACGGTGGAGAGATAGGCTATGCCGATTTACCGCCGGCAACCATCACTGAGGGTGCTGCCGTGTTCACGGAAAACGGTTTTACGGCACAAGATCTGGTGGGTACTTGGCTCGGTAGCCGTCTAAAAGTGACGGGTGGCATCAATGACACTGAACACACCATTAACGCCGAGGGAACTCTCTCTTGGGCTCAGTTGGCTAGCGCAACCAAGAACAATGTTGTCAATGATGTGGTTAAAGGTGATCTACCATTTGAGTTGCGTTTCAACGCGATGCCCGGTAAACCACAAGATCTGCGCCTGCAGTCGGCCATGGAGGGGACTGAAATCTTGTTGCCAAAGCCACTGGGTAAGGCTGCAGCCACTAAATTGCCGCTCACGCTGACCTGGCAGGAGGCAGCCTCGCCTGCGCCAGAATTGATGCGCTTAGAACTCGGGTCGTTGGCGACATTAGAAGCGCGTTTAGCCGGCGGTAAGACATCTGCAAATGCACCTCTCTTTGATGCGGTTGCGCTCTCTGTGGGTCAGCCAGCGATCGGACTTGAAAAGGGGTTCGCTGCCGCCGCCCGATTCGATTCGCTTGATGCGCAACCTTGGCTTGCTTTAGCGGAAAAGTTACAGACAGATTTGGCTAAACCATCATCTGGCAGACCCACTTTCCCGCCTTTAAATACTGCCAAGCTGTCTGCCCAAACCTTTCAATGGACCCACACGGTTTTGAACTCGCTTGATGTGGACTTGACGCTCAATGGCAATGGTCAGAACAACCTTGCGTTGAAATCCAACGAAACCTCAGGCACGGTGCGCTGGCAGGCTAAAAATGGAGAAATTGACGGTCGGATTTTGGCGAATTTTTCTAAATTTAATATTGGCAGCAAAAAGAAAGAGGGCTTAACAGAAGAAGAAAAGGCAGCGGCAATGTCCTCGCTACCCAAAGACGACGCCTTGTCAGAGATTCCGGCCATTGACCTCACAATCGATGAATTAACGGTGTTTGGGTCTCTCTTGGGTAAGATGGAAATTGTGGGACAAAACACCGCAGATCACACCCGATGGGACATTGAGAAACTGCACATTGAAAATGCTCACGGAGATGTGCTTGCCTCGGGCACTTTGCGATTTAGTCCCAATCCAGGGATTTCAGTTGCTGCCGCATTGAATGTGGATAGCCTTGGCGACATGACCGATGCTTTAGGTCTAGGTAAACGTGTTCGTAATGGCTCAGGAAACATCACCACAAAAGTGGACTGGGCAGATTTCCCATGGCGCACGGACTATGACAAGCTCGATGCACAGATAGCCATTGATTTGAAAAACGGCGTGTTTGACGGTGTCGATTCCAGTAGCGCCCGAGTGCTTGAATTGCTGTCTTTACAGTCGCTCAATCGACTGTTCAGTTTGGACCTCAGTGCCGATAATTCCTTTAAGGATGGTTTCCCTTGGCAAAGTATCCAAGGTGACATGACCATCAAAGATGGGGTGGCAGATACGCGTAACTTAATGGTGACGAGTTCGGTGGCGACCATTTCAATTTTGGGAGGAGCCAATATCGTCAATGAAACGTGGCAATTGGATGCCGAGGTTAAGCCCAATCTTGATATGAGCGGAACGGCAATTGCCACTGGCTTTGTGGTGAACCCTTTAGTGGGTATCAGTGCCTTGGTAGGGCAGTATCTGTTGCGCAATCCGGTTGAGAAAGCGTTGGCCGTGGATTATTCAGTGGCTGGACCTTGGGATAACCCGATCATCAACGGCGAAAGCAAAAAAGTAGACCCAGACAAGTCCGATAGCGCTGACCCAGAAAAACAGGGGGCCAAGCCCCCTGAAGAAAAATACACTTACAAGAACCGGCGCGAAACCGACCCTTGAGGTGAGTTCGTTTATTTTTTCATCATCTCAAAGAACTCGGCGTTGTTTTTGGTGGAGCGCATTTTGTCGAGAATGAAATCCATCGCTTCCACGTCATCCATGTCGTGGATGAATTTACGCAATACCCAGATCTTGGGTAGTAGGTCAGCCGTGATTAAGAGTTCTTCGCGGCGGGTGCCCGATTTGTTCAGGTTAATTGATGGGTAAACGCGTTTTTCTGCCAGACGACGCTCGAGGTGGACTTCGGCGTTGCCGGTGCCCTTGAATTCCTCGTATATCACTTCGTCCATACGGCTACCGGTTTCAATCAACGCGGTGCCGATAATGGTTAATGAGCCGCCTTCTTCTAAGTTACGTGCCGCACCAAAGAAGCGTTTGGGTCGCTGCAAGGCATTGGCATCAACGCCACCTGTCAGCACCTTGCCCGACGAAGGCACCACTGTGTTGTAAGCGCGTGCCAAGCGTGTGATGGAGTCGAGCAAAATCACCACGTCTTTCTTGAGTTCGACCAACCGCTTGGCTTTTTCAATCACCATTTCTGCCACTTGCACGTGGCGCGTAGCGGGTTCATCAAATGTCGAGGCGACCACCTCACCGCGCACCGTGCGTTGCATTTCGGTCACTTCCTCGGGGCGCTCATCAACGAGCATCACAATCATCACCGCATCGGGGTAGTTTGTGGTGATCGCGTGAGCGATGTGCTGCATCATCACCGTCTTACCCGATTTCGGGCTGGCAACGATCAGACCACGTTGACCTTTGCCGATAGGTGCAAAGATATCCAGAATACGGCCGGTCAGGTTTTCTTCGCTTTTGATGTCACGCTCAAGCCGCATGGGCTCATCGGGGTGAAGCGGAGTCAAGTTCTCAAACATGATGCGATGCTTGATCGCTTCAGGTGCTAAGCCGTTGACTTTTTCCACTTTGACCAAGGCAAAGTAGCGTTCGCCGTCTTTCGGTGTTCTGACTTCACCTTCGATGGAGTCGCCGGTGTGTAAGTTGAATCGACGGATTTGCGAAGGCGAGATATAAATGTCGTCAGTGCTTGCCAGATAAGAGGTTTCCGGCGAGCGCAAGAACCCAAATCCATCGGGTAGCACTTCTAGAACGCCATCGCCAAATATTTGTTCGCCTTGTTTTGCGCGCCGTTTCATGATGGCGAACATCAGCTCTTGCTTTCTCAGGCGGTTAGCGTTTTCTATTTCTAGGCTAGCAGCTAGCTCGAGCAGTTGCGAGACGTGCTGCGCCTTTAATTCATTCAGATGCATGGATTTGTGTAGGAGGAATGTAGTGTGAGGGAATTGGCAGACCCAGATGGGTCTGCGCGTGGGTTCTTTTGATCTTTACAGTTGTTCGTTTAGAAACTCGGTCAGTTGAGATTTCGAGACCGCACCCACCTTGGTGGCCTTAACCTCGCCGTCTTTGAACAACATCAGTGTTGGAATGCCGCGAATGCCGAATTTGGCAGCCGTTTGTTGGTTTTCATCGACATTGAGTTTGGCAACCGTTACTTTCTCGCCGAATTCGGTCGCGACTTCTTCCAGAATCGGGGCAATCATTTTGCAAGGACCACACCATGATGCCCAGTAATCGACTAACACCGGCTTGTCGGCACTCAGCACGTCGTTTGAAAAGCTGTCATCGCTGACGATTTTGATGTTTTCACTCATGGTTATTCTCTCGTGTGAGATGGTCAGTTTATTTGTTTGGTCCGACTCGTTCGGAACTCAACCATCATTCGGTTGGAATGGGGACGCTAGATTCAGGGACATGAAATCATTTCAATTTCTATGTGCTTTTGCGTAACTACACTTGCGTAAATATCTAAAGCGTCTATTCGCTTAGGTTTTTGTTAGTTAAAGCATACCACTGATTTGTTCGGTAAAGACAAGACTTTGTTGCTGAGGTGCTCAACTTTTGAGCGTTCTAGTGTTGCCCGCACAGAACCGTCAGTTTTTTCCTAAAATGCCGAAGCTTTTCCACAGATCTTGGGGATAACTTGGTGGCAACCGCCTATAACGAATCGTCTATCAGAGTACTGAAGGGATTGGAGCCTGTGCGCCAGCGTCCCGGCATGTACACACGTACTGAAAACCCGCTGCACATTATTCAGGAGGTAATCGATAACGCCGCTGACGAGGCGCTCGCTGGATTTTGTCAAAAAATTTCTGTCACCTTGCACTCGGATGGCAGCGTCACCGTTCAGGATGACGGTCGCGGTATTCCTGTGGGTTTGCACCCAGAGGAAAACGCACCGGTTGCCGAACTGGTCTTTACGCGTTTACATGCCGGTGGCAAGTTCGACAAGCAGGGCGGGGCAGGGGCTTATGCGTTTTCTGGCGGCCTGCACGGCGTCGGGGTTTCCGTCACCAACGCCTTGGCCAATCGCTTGGACTTGACCGTCTACCGCGACGGATCGCAACACGCCATGGCCTTTGAAAATGGTGAAGTAGTTAAGCCACTGTCTGTCATTGGCTCAGTACCAAAGAAAAAAACGGGTACGGTGGTTCGTGTTTGGCCCAATGCCAAATACTTTGATGCGATGACTTTGCCTGTATCAGACCTGACGCATTTGCTGCGTAGCAAAGCCGTGCTCTTGCCGGGTGTCACTGTCGTGCTCACTCAGGAAAAAAGCGGGGATGAGCAGCAATGGTGCTATGAGCAGGGCTTGCAGGGTTATTTGCAAGACGCGATGGCCGACACACCTTTATTGGTGCCCTTTTTTGCAGGGCAGCAATTTGCCACCGAAGGCGATGATGTCTTTGCGTTAGGTGAGGGCGCCCAATGGGTTGTGGCTTGGGCCGAAGACGGCGCGACCATCCGTGAATCCTATGTCAATCTGATTCCAACGCCAGCCGGTGGCACGCATGAATCAGGGCTCAGAGAGGGGCTCTTTCAGGCGGTCAAGGGTTTTGCGGAGCTTCACAGTTTGTTGCCCAAAGGAACCAAGCTCTTGGCAGAGGATGTGTTCTCACGGGTTAGCTTTGTGCTTTCTACCAAGGTGCTTGATCCGCAGTTCCAAGGACAAATCAAAGAACGGTTAAACAGCCGTGACGCGGTCAAATTGGTCAGCGGTTTTGTTAAGACGGCTCTGGAACTGTGGCTTAACTCCCACATGGATGATGCTCGCAAATTGGCCGAGCTTGCCATTCGGCAGGCTCAGGCTCGAACCCGCGCCGCTCAAAAAGTGGAAAAGCGGCGCAGTTCAGGTGTGGCGGTGTTGCCTGGCAAGCTGACCGATTGCGAAGCCACTGACGTTAACCGCACTGAGGTCTTTTTGGTTGAGGGTGACTCCGCTGGCGGTTCTGCCAAAATGGGGCGTGACAAGAACTTTCAAGCCATTTTGCCATTGCGTGGCAAGGTACTAAATGCCTGGGAGGTGGACAAGGATCGTTTGTTTGCCAACAATGAGATCCATGACATCGCAGTGGCCATCGGCGTTGACCCTCACGGCCCAAACGATGAGCCTGATCTTTCTCAGCTGCGGTATGGGCGCATTTGCATTTTGTCTGATGCCGATGTTGATGGTTCACACATCCAAGTTTTGCTGTTGACTTTGTTTTTCAAGCATTTTCCCAAGCTGGTGCTCGCGGGTCATTTGTACGTGGCCAAGCCGCCGTTGTTCAGGGTCGATGTCCCTGCACTTGGTAAGCGGCCGTTACGAAAGTTCTATTGCCTAGATGAAGGTGAGCGTGAGGCTTTGTTGGATAAGTTGCGCAAGGAAGGGGTCAAAGAGGACAGTTGGTCGATTGGCCGCTTTAAGGGCTTGGGTGAAATGAGTCCTCAGCAGCTCTGGGAGACGACACTTAATCCAGACACTCGGCGCTTGCTGCAGGTCAACTACGGTTCACTTGACGCTGAGCAGACCCGTCAAATGTTTGGCATGTTGATGGGTAAGGGTGAGTCAGCTCAGCGTCGTCTATGGATAGAAGAGAAGGGCAATTTAGCCCAAGTGGATATTTGATCGTTCGTTGAACGAATTTTTAAAGCGACACTATGACCGACAGCAATCAACCAACTTTATTTGACAGCCCTAGCGATGACACCTTAACGCTCGGACTATATGCCGAGCAGGCTTACCTAGACTATGCCGTGTCAGTGGTTAAAGGTCGTGCCTTGCCGGAACTTGGCGATGGCCAGAAACCGGTGCAGCGTCGGATTTTGTTTGCCATGCAAGCGATGGGACTGCAGTCGGGCTCGAGGCCGGTGAAATCAGCCCGTGTGGTGGGTGATGTTTTGGGTAAATTCCATCCGCATGGCGATCAGGCCGCTTACGATGCGCTTGTTCGTATGGCGCAAGCCTTTACCTTGCGCTACCCCTTGATTGATGGACAAGGCAATTTTGGCTCACGCGATGGCGATAATGCAGCCGCCATGCGATACACGGAAGCCAGACTGACGCCGATTGCCAAATTGTTATTGGACGAGCTCGGCGAGGGCACGGTGAGTTTTGTGCCCAACTACGACGGCAGTCAATTGGAACCGGCTTCATTGCCAGCCCGTGTGCCAATGCTGTTACTCAACGGGGCTTCAGGCATCGCGGTTGGCATGGCGACAGAGATTCCACCCCACAACCTGACCGAAGTGGCGGCGGCCTGTGTTGCTTTGATCAAAGACCCCAAACTTGATGATGCCGCGATCCAGGCGTTGGTGCCAGGTCCAGATTTTCCGGGCGGCGCCCAAGTCATCACCGAACCTCAAGACATCGCTCAGGTCTATAGTCAAGGCCGAGGCTCTTTGAAGGTGCGCGCACGCTGGCAGTTTGAGGAATTGGCGCGCGGTCAGTGGCAATTGGTTGTGACGGAGTTGCCTCCAGGGACGTCTGGGCAAAAGGTGCTCGAAGAAATCGAGGACATGACCAATCCTAAAGTCAAAACCGGCAAGAAGTCACTTACGCCAGATCAGCAGCAAACCAAGGCTCAAGTTCTTGGAATTCTAGATACCGTGCGCGACGAATCAGGTAAAGATGCCGATGTGCGTTTGGTGTTTGAACCCAAAACCTCGCGTGTCGATCGGGATCACTTTGTCACGCTTTTGTTGGCACAAACCAGCTTAGAGACCAATGTTTCAGTCAATTTGGTTTGTGTGGGCACCGATGGTCGGCCTAAGCAAAAAAGCTTGCGAGACATCTTGGTCGAATGGGTTGAGTTTAGGGCTCAAACGATCTTACGGCGTAGTCAATACCGATTGGAAAAGGTATTGGATCGCATCCATGTGCTTGAAGGACGCATGGTGGTCTATCTTAATGTCGACGAGGTAATTCAGACAATCCGTGAATCTGATGAACCCAAGCAAGCTTTGATGGACCGATTTAAGTTAACCGAGCGTCAAGCCGAAGACATCTTAGAGATGCGTTTGCGCCAGCTCGCGCGCCTTGAGGGCATCCGGATAGAGCAAGAGTTAAAGGACAAACGCGACGAACAAGCGCGGCTAGAAGAGTTAATTCAAAAGCCGGCGGCACTTAGAAGGCTGATGATCAAAGAGATCGAGACTGATGCCAAGGCATATGGCGATGCCCGTCGAACGCTGATCGAGTCTGCGCAAAGGGCGGTTTTGGAGGTCAAAGTGGC
>JAWOGG010000016.1:0-4310 GCA_046497085.1 Orrella sp. | reverse complement strand
CGCTGTCGTCAATGGCGATGCGGTGTAAGTTTGTCGCAATCTGCTGGGTGGGCCAGTGTTCATTAATGGTTTCATCAAGGAACAGCCAACCGGCTTCGCTGTTCTCTAGCATGGCGCTAAGGTTGTCAGCCACTGCTGACAACCTTAGCGCCATGCTAGAGAACAGCGAAGCCGGTTGGCTGTTCCTTGATGAAACCATTAATGAACACTGGCCCACCCAGCAGATTGCGACAAACTTACACCGCATCGCCATTGACGACAGCGATGTCGCCATCCCTTGGTCAACCTGGTTATCGACATCCACGGAACCGCCGCCCGTGATTGTTTCGCCGTCATCGCCGTTTAACCTGATTTATTCGTCTGGCACAACTGGGGTGCCTAAAGGCATTGTGCAGCCGTGTGGCATGCGTTGGTCGCACACCCAACGCGCTTGGCAAACCGGCTATCGCTCTGAGTCAGTGTTATTGACCGCCACCCCGCTCTACTCAAACACCACATTGGTTGCCCTACTGCCAGCGCTAGCGCTCGGTGCCACTTGCGTCATGATGGAAAAGTTTGACGCGCTGCATTACTTACAGCTCGCGCAACGCTATCAGGTGACACACACTATCCTCGTTCCTATCCAGTTTGAACGCATCTTGGCTGAGCCCACGTTTGACGACTTTGATTTATCGCACTTTCAGGAAAAGTTTTCCACGAGCGCCCCCTTTCAAGCCAGCGTCAAAGCCGCTGTGCTTAAAAGATGGCCTGGTTCGTTGACCGAAATCTACGGCATGACCGAGGGTGGTGGACGATGCGAGCTGCAAGCAGACAAACACCCTGACAAGTTACACACCGTCGGCAAACCTGCCACGGGGTGCGATATACGCATCATCGATGATCAAGGCGTTGAGCTGCCCCAAGGGCAGCTCGGAGAAATCGTTGGACGCTCGGCAGCCATGATGGTTGCCTATCACCGCCAAGAAGGTAAGACCCGCGAGGTCGAATGGTTTAGTCCAGAGGGGTTACGTTTCATTCGAACCGGCGATACGGGTCGATTCGATGAAGATGGGTTTTTGATCTTAGGGGATCGTAAAAAAGACATGCTGATTTCCGGTGGATTCAATATCTACCCTAGCGATTTAGAGTCGATTCTGGCTCAACATCCAGCCGTAGCCGACTGCGCGGTGGTTGGCGTGTCGTCTAAGCGTTGGGGTGAAACGCCGGTCGCATTTGTGGTGGCGCGACCAAACGCCGAGTCAGACGCTGAGGCCATACGGGATTGGGTCAACCAGCAAGTGGGCAAGACGCAGCGCTTGGCACGATTGACGCTAGTCGACGAACTGCCGCGCAATGCCATCGGCAAAGTGCTTAAGCGAGACCTACGAGAGCGCTTTAATCAAGAATTCGGCGCACTTGATTAAACCGCCCCCATTTCTTTTAGCCAACTCAGTGCCAACCAAGCCGCCATCAAAGGCCCGAAGTTAAAGAGTGCATGAAGAATGATGGCAGCGCCAATGCCGCGATTCACCCTGATCCAACCCAAAACGAGGCCTGTAAACCATTGTGGCAACACGAGGATGGGGTACATCCACCACGCAATACTCGTGATGGAAAAGTTATAGATATGCAAAGCCGCGAACGCGGCCACAGACAGATGAAAAATCCAACCGAACCAGTTACGGTACAAACGCAACCAAGGTAACCACTGTTGACTTGGGACACGCCCCTGGCGAGTCAAACGATAGATCAGTAGAGCGGCCACTAGAAACATCATGGACTGGGCCACCCCAACGCCTAACCATAACGCCAACACCAAAAAAGGGACTAACCACACGGCCAGCACTGGTCGCCTCAAACCATAGCGAAATAGCATTTCCTCGACCAGTGGCGCCCAGACAAGCGCCAACAACCAAGGTAAATTTTCCGGGTCCACACGGTGCGTTGCGCCCGCTTGGTTGGCCACACCAACCACGAGCGGACCGAACAGAAAAAGATTTATTCCCCACAGAATCGCCGCCCAACACAACAATCGCCCGATGCCAATGCTGGGCAGCCAATCCAGTAGCCATCCAGGGCCTGGTGATACGCGCCGGCAGCGCGGACCCAACCGCGGCCTCAAACAAAAGTTAAGGAAGTCACGCCATTCGCTAACCCATGTGTCGGGTTTGGAAGGGTTATCTGGCTGCAAGGGGCTCATCGCGATGCAACTGTGCCATGACTTGATCGCCTTTGCCTTCAAGCAGTAAGGGCATTGCCAGATCGATTCGCTCCAACGCTTGATCAATCAGGCCTTGTTCTTCTTGCCTAGGCGGATGTAGCACAAAGTCAGCGACCCCTTGGTTTAGCCCCAAGCGGCGTGGATGACCAATGCCGACACGCAACCTAGAAAAGTTAGCCGAGCCAATGCACGCCTGAATATCCTTAAGTCCATTATGACCAGCGTGACCACCGCCCACTTTGAAACGCACTTGACCCGGTTGCAAGTCGAGCTCGTCATGCACCACCAAGATCTCTTCGGCGGGGATTTTAAAGAAACGCGCCAATGCACCCACGGACTGTCCCGAACGATTCATATAGGTCAACGGCATAAGCAACCAAAGCTGACGTCCTTTGAAACGAACTTTGGCCACTTCACCGGCAAATGACTTCTCGGTTTGAAAGCTTGTGCCTAACGCTCGTGCGCACCGTTGCACCACCCAAAAGCCAGCGTTATGGCGAGTGTTGGCGTACTCATTGCCCGGATTTCCCAAGCCGACAATCAGCGAAATCGGTGTGTGCGACATCAACAAGCCACCTTAAAAACAGAAAACCCAGTAGGTAAGATATTGAGCACTAAAAAATAAACCCCGTTGACGATATCACCAACGGGGCCCTATGGGTGTAAAACACCCTTGCGCTAGCGGATGCTGTCTTAGGCTTCCGGATCTGACTCAGTAGTCGACTCAGTCGCTTCGTCATCACCCTTTTTAGCTGGAGGCACGGCCACCGAAGCTATCAGTGGATTCTCATCGCCACCATGAGAGATAAACTTAACACCCACAGGTAGCTTGATATCGGCCAAGTGAATCGCGTCACCTGCCACTGCGGCAGCCAGATCCACTTCGATGTACTGAGGCAGCTTTGAAGGCAAGCACTCGACGTCGAGTTCGGTCATCACGTGAGTCACGACTGCACCACTTAGCTTAACGCCAGGAGAGTTTTCTGCATTGATGAAGTGCAATGGCACCTTGGTGTGAATCACTTTGTTCGCGTCGACACGCTGGAAATCGACGTGCATGACGATTTGCTTGTAGGGATGCCACTGGACATCGCGCAACAAAACCGAGTGATTTTTACCTTCAAGGTTCATGTCGAGCACTGAAGCGTGGAACTGCTCCTTACGCAAGGCATGGAAGATTTCGTTGTGATCGAGTTCGATTGTCAACGGGGTTTCTTTACCGCCGTAAACAATGGCAGGTACGCGACCTGCATGGCGCAGGCGGCGGCTCGCACTCGATCCCTGAACGCTACGTGTTGTTGCATTAAATTGCATTTTTAAAACTCCAAGAGGGAAAACTTCCCAAGGTTACCTAGACCGACCATCGGTTTAAGGCATCGACGAGCGGCCGCGACCAACCACCCATCTGATTCGAAAAACATTTCAGTATAAGCGCTAGAGATGCACCTAATCGACAAACAACGAACTGACCGACTCCGCATGCGAGATTCGTAGCATCGTCTCACCCAAAAGGGCCGCGCAGGAAAGCTGTCGAATACGGCCTGATGCACGTGCTGGTTCAGACAGCGGGATTGAATCGGTCACCACGACCTCGTCAAGCGCTGACTCACTGATTCTTTCAATAGCACCGCCCGATAAAACCGCATGGGTGCAATAAGCGTAAACCGCGCCCGCGCCACGTTCCTTCAGGGCTGCAGCCGCTTTACAAAGCGTGCCTGCTGTATCGACCATGTCGTCCATAATGACGCACGTCCGGCCATCCACATCGCCAATAATGTTCATGACTTCTGACACGTTCGCCCGTGGACGGCGTTTGTCGATGATCGCCAGGTCTGCCTCTAGCTGTTTAGCCAATGCCCGGGCCCGAACCACGCCACCGATATCGGGTGAAACCACCACCAAATTTGATAGATTACGGCGCCAAATGTCGCCAAGAAGAATCGGCCCTGCGTAAATGTTATCAACAGGAATGTCAAAGAAACCTTGAATTTGATCGGCGTGCAAGTCCATGGTTAGAACCCGGTTAACGCCAACCACCTGCAACATATTAGCGACTACTTTGGCAGAGATTGAGACGCGCGCCGAACGAGGACGTCGATCCTGGCGTGCG
>JAWOGG010000211.1:0-5768 GCA_046497085.1 Orrella sp. | reverse complement strand
TCGAGCTCGAGCACGTCCTGGTATTCCGGGTCGGGGGTCTCGTCGGTGCGGAACAGGTTCTGCTCCTTCGCGTAGGCCTCGACACGCTCGATGAGGTCCATCACCAGAAGCCACCGTTGCTCATTGGATTGACGGCAAAGTGGTCCACGAGTCCGGCAGTCGCACCCAGGACGTTTTCAATCCCGCTACCGGCAAAGCCGTTCGACAAGTCGAACTGGCCTCCGAGAAAACCGTAGAACAAGCCATTGCTTCGGCGCAGAAAGCTTTCCCAGCTTGGGCAAACACGCCTCCGATTCGTCGCGCCCGAATAATGGATAAATACTTGCAGCTACTGAATCAGCATAAAGATCAAATTGCTGCGATTCTGACGCAAGAGCACGGCAAGGTGTTTTCTGATGCGCAAGGCGAAGTCACAAGGGGCATCGACATCGTGGAATTCGCCTGCGGCGCACCCCAGCTGCTTAAGGGTGACTACACCGAACAAGTCTCAACAGACATCGACAATTGGACGGTTCGACAGCCGCTTGGAGTCGTGGCTGGTATCACACCGTTTAACTTCCCATGCATGGTGCCCATGTGGATGTTCCCAATGGCGATTGCTTGTGGCAATGCCTTTATTCTCAAACCCAGCGAACGTGATCCATCAGTGACGCTCTACATGGCTAAGTTATTACAAGAAGCTGGGTTGCCTGATGGTGTTTTTAACGTCGTGCAAGGGGACAAACTCGCCGTTGATACCCTGCTCGCACACGATGACGTCAAAGCGCTCAGCTTCGTGGGCTCCACACCAATCGCACAATACATTTATCAAACCGGTGCGGCAAACGGCAAACGGGTACAAGCCTTGGGCGGCGCTAAAAATCACATGGTTGTGATGCCTGATGCAGACATGGACGCCACCGTTGACGGCCTGATCGGTGCGGCCTATGGCTCAGCCGGTGAGCGCTGCATGGCCATTTCGGTGGCGGTGCTCGTTGGCGACGTGGCAGACCGCATCGTGCCCCGCTTGGCCGAACGGGCCAAAGCACTAAAAATTGGTGATGGCATGAAGCCTGAAATGGAAATGGGTCCAGTCATTACCAAACAATCCAAAGAGCGCATCGAGGGCTATATCGCCGCAGGTGTTGATCAAGGCGCAAGCTTAGTTGTCGACGGTCGCAACGCACAGGTCTCAGGATATGAGGACGGCTTCTTTGTCGGCGGCACGTTGTTTGACCATGTCACCCCAGAAATGACGATCTATAAAGAAGAGATCTTTGGGCCCGTATTGGTTTGCGTTCGAGTAGCCTCTTTAGAAGAAGCCGTCACGCTCATCAATGCGCATGAATTTGGCAATGGTGTGTCTTGCTACACCAGTGACGGTCACGTGGCACGCGAGTTTGCCCGTCGCATTCAAGTGGGCATGGTCGGTATCAACGTACCGATTCCGGTGCCGATGGCTTGGCATGGTTTTGGGGGTTGGAAGAAGAGTCTGTTTGGTGACATGCATGCCTATGGTGAAGAAGGTGTGCGCTTCTACACCAAACAAAAGTCCATCATGCAGCGTTGGCCCGAAACCATTGCTGCTGGCGCTGAATTCTCTATGCCGATCGCCAAGTAACTGCGTGGCCTACCCTACGCAATAAAACCTTCTCACATCATCGATTGAGGTCTGTTTGAACCGCGCCGTTTGTTTATTAAGCGGTGGCCTAGACTCCACCACGAGTCTGGCCATCGCCCAAGAGTCTGGATTTGATGTCTATGCCTTAAGTTTCCGGTATGGGCAAAGACACACCATTGAACTAGAAAAAGCCAGCGACTTCGCTCAGGCGCGAGGCGTCAAGCGCCATGTCACGCTAGACATTGACTTGCGTGCCTTCGGCGGTTCGGCACTAACCGACGACATTGCTGTGCCCAAACCGGGCAACGAGCAGGCCATGCCAAGTGCCATTCCCGTGACCTACGTGCCCGCACGCAACACGATTTTCTTGAGCTTCGCGATGGCTTGGGCTGAAACCCTAGGCGCCAAAGACATTTTTCTAGGCGTCAACGCCATGGATTACAGCGGCTATCCTGATTGCCGCCCAGCCTTTCTTGCGGCCTTTGAAAACCTCGCCCAAGTCGCAACCAAAGCCGGCGTCACCGAACCCGGTCGCGCACTCAACATCCATGCCCCACTCATCGACATGAGTAAAGCCGATATCGTGCGTCGCGGCACTGAGCTAGGGGTGAACTTTGCTGAGACTAGCTCATGCTATGACCCCGATGATCATGGCAAACCCTGCTTAGCATGCGACGCCTGCGTGCTAAGGGCCAAGGGCTTTAATGAAGCGGGCTTACCTGACCCCTTGCTACAAAAATTTGGATTGGCGGTATGAGTGCCATTGGCGAACTATTGACGGCAGCCGCCCCGTTTGAAGCCGCTTGTGACGTACCGTGCCTACCGACCAACCATCGTGCAGCACGCCTGCATGGCCATAGCTATTTGGCCGATGTGCGTTGCTCTCGAATTGATCCACTGAGCGCTGAACCGGGCACCAAAATCGATGTCCTGCAGAGACACCTGCGAACAGTCACTGATCAACTCGACTACCAGTACCTGAATCACTTCATCGCCCTGCCTTCAGACGAAAACATCGCTCGTTGGATTCGTCAAAAACTCGCACTCGCCGGTGCAGATACCGTCAGCGTACAAAGCACAGTCGACAGTGGCGTGGACTTAGACAAAGACGATCACGCTCACCTTTGGCGTCGGTATCGCTTTCAAGCGGCTCATCAACTGCCTCACGTAGCCGCGGGTCATAAGTGTGGACGCATGCACGGGCACGGTTTTGAAGTGATCTTGCATGTCCAACAAGCGGCTGCTGGCAAAAACCTCATCGTTGACTATGACGAGCTTGACCGACACTGGGCGCCCTTGCAGGCGCGCCTAGATTACGCCTGCTTAAATGACATCGACGGCCTAGAAAACCCCACCAGTGAAACCTTATCCGCTTGGATTTGGACGCAACTGAAACCGACACTTGGCTCACTGTCTTGGGTGACCGTTTATGAAACTGGCAGTTGCGGTGCGCATTTCGATGGCCAGCACTATCGCATTTGGAAAGACCTGACATTAGATAGCGCGGTTCGTTTAAAGCGCGTCTCAAGCAGCGATCAAAGATCGCGCATTCATGGTCATACATTTACGCTACGTCTTCATTTGCACGCGCCTCTGGACACGGTCATGGGATGGACGGTGGACTTTGGTGATGTGAAAGCCGTGTTTGATCCGATCTTCAAACAACTCGATCACCAGCCTTTGCATGAGATCGTCGGCGATCGCGACGCCGACACGCTAAGCCTTGCGCATTACATTCGCGAACTGGCCCAGCCGGCACTACCGCAACTTGATCGGCTCGATCTGTACCAAACCCGCGGCTGTGGCGTCATCTTGCACTGGGGCGAGCTCGGCCCAGCGTTACCTGTTTAGGCTTTCCATGGCATATAGCGTCAAAGAAATGTTTTACACCCTGCAAGGCGAAGGCCGACAGGCGGGACACGCCGCCGTATTTTTGCGGTTTGCGGGTTGCAACTTGTGGTCCGGTCAGGAAAAGGACAGACAAACAGCCGTTTGCCAGTTTTGTGACACGGATTTTGTTGGCACTGACGGGGTCAATGGTGGCAAGTTTACCCAAGCCAGCGCACTCGCAGCTGCGGTCAATCAACTTTGGGGTGGCCAAACCGATGTCAATAAGCTGGTGGTGTGTACCGGTGGGGAACCCCTATTGCAGCTTGATAGGGCATTGATTGACGCTTTGCACCAATCCGGATTTCGTATTGCGGTAGAAACCAACGGCACGATTGCCGCGCCGCCAGGCATTGACTGGCTATGCGTGAGCCCAAAATCGACCGCCCCCCTCAACCAAACCAGTGGCAATGAATTAAAACTGGTTTACCCGCAACTTGACGCACCACCCGAGGTCTTTGAAACGCTTGCCTTTGATCACTTCTTATTGCAACCGATGGATGGTCCGCAGCAAACAGAAAATATGCAAAAAGCCGTGGCCTACTGCATGGCGCACCCGCGCTGGCAACTCAGTTTGCAGACACACAAATGGTTGGGTATCGCTTAAAAATCTAGCGTTGGTTGCTTAGCGCTGACACGCTTTGACGATTTTTCTTTGTTGCTGTCGATCGCGCCAGCTGAAGTAGCTGCGATAAAGAAACACGCTTAACACCATGCCCCAAACCATGCCTGCAAACATACCGGCAAGCATTGCTCCGAGGTTTAAGTTGCCGTCATTGCTCTGCTGTATAACCTGCACAAAGAAGACTGCACCTAGCGTCATACCAAGCAGCATCCAGGCTGAACACAACACATTTTGCGCGAGCATGGAACACAACTTGCGACATTCAGGCCTCAACAGCCTTAAGCTAGGGATAGCGGCCAACCCACCAATCAACATGCCAATATGCATGTATGGCATGAGTTGGATATGCAACCTTAACGACTCTAGCAACGACATGTTTTGAGTGGTCGAGCAAATCGAGGCGATCACCGCGACCGGGGTTCTTTGGAAATCAAAAAACAATCCCACCAACATGCCACCAAAGCCTAGTGACAGCATGACGTGCGGTGGTGACAATCCCATCGATTGCGGACGCAATCGTGACAGCACATAGCACCCACCCCCAACGCCAATTATCGCCAAATAGGAGATAGACCACCAATCACTTGCAGGGCCAACGTTGACGTAAGCCAGCGTCAAGCCAACAAGGCTGACTAGCATAAGGGTCACTAGCGCATTGGTGTTTCGCTGGAAGAATGAAGCGTGCAAGACATGGTCTCCAAAATGTGCACTTAAGTTCAACGAGCTCGCCCGTTGCCTTTCTTATAAGTTAATTATCACCGCAAAACTTAGCCCCCTGTCAAATGTCCCTTTAGGAACGTCATACGTAAAGAGCGATCCCTAGTGTTAACCCTAAGTTGATCTGAATTTGGTGGTCATGGATTCAATTGATAGTTACAGTACGTTGATACCTCAAAAAATCGCAAAAACTATTTCCAACAATGAAAATATTCGGCAGGCATGCGCCCTGCCGATAGTTGTTTGTTTTTTGAATCAGTAGCTAAAAAAGTAATCCGCTTGATTAGGAGACACGGATGATTCCTCCAGAGTTTGAATACCACGCCCCAAAAACGCTTAGCGATGCCGTTACGTTACTCAATGAGTTGGGCGATGACGCCAAGCTATTGGCGGGTGGTCATAGCCTCTTGCCCATGATGAAAATGCGCTTTGCCGAACCGCCTCACTTGATCGACCTGAACAAAATCGAACAGCTACGGGGCGTCAAGGAAGAAGACGGCGTGATCAAGATCGGCGCCATGACCTGTGAAAACGATGTCATGAATGCAGAGTTGTTGAAGCAGAAGGCTTCCTTACTGCCCAAAGCGGTCAAGCTCATAGCCGACCCCCAGGTGCGCAACCGCGGCACGATTGGTGGTGATATCGCCCACGGCGATCCCGCCAACGATCACCCTGCCATCATGATGGCCATGGACGCCACCTTTGTATTGGCCGGCCCGGACGGCGAACGCAGTGTCAAAGCTGTGGATTTCTTCCACGGCACATACATGACAGACCTGGCAGAGAACGAAATCTTAAGCGAGATTCAGATGGCACCGCTGCCAGCGGGCACAGGTACGGCTTACGTCAAGCTCAAGCGTAAAACCGGTGACTGGGCAACAGCCGCAGCGGCGGTGGTTTACAGATGGACGGCGACAAAGTGAGCATGGTTCGCATTGG
>JAWOGG010000139.1:0-4485 GCA_046497085.1 Orrella sp. | reverse complement strand
GCTTGGAGTCTAAAAATACCTGTCCCGCCCATACCATCAAGAGGCTTGGCAATCACGTCATGGTGCAATTCGTGAAACGCCTTGATACGGTCTATGTTGCGCGTGACCAGCGTCGGGGCAGTAAATTGAGAAAACTCAGTGATTGAAAGTTTTTCAGGGTGGTTGCGAATCGCTGCGCCTTGATTGAATACGCGCGCGCCTTGCGCTTGCGCAAACTCGAGCAAGTGCGTCGAGTAAACGTACTCCATATCAAAGGGAGGATCCTTGCGCATGACCACAGCAGAAAAGGCTGCCAGGTTCGTTTCTTCGGCACTCGTCGCGCTTTCCCACCATTCTTTGCCGTAGAGATCGGCGTTAGCGGGTAGGTTGATGGCTCGGGTATGCGCCATCACCTGACCTTCTTCGATATAGAGATCACCTTGTTGGCAAACGCTAATGCTGTGCCCACGCGCAACCAAAGCCTTCATCATGGCTACTGAGGTGTCTTTGTAGGCTTTGAGTTCAACCAGCGGGTCGATCACAAACAAAACGTGCATCGTGCCGTCCGTTTTCACGTTCATCCGTCAGATTTTGTTGCGGCTGGAACCTTCTTTTTAGGCGACAGCACCATAACCATTTGGCGACCTTCCATTCTAGGCATAGCCTCAACCACGGCCATATCTAGTAGGTCATCACGGACTCTTTCAAGCACGCGCATACCTAGCTCTTGGTGTGCCATTTCGCGACCGCGGAATCGCAAGGTCACTTTGGCTTTGTCACCTTCATCTAGAAACCGTTTGAGATTTTTGAGCTTGACCTGATAATCGCCCTCATCCGTTCCCGGACGAAACTTTACTTCTTTGACTTGGATGGTCTTTTGTTTGGCACGCGCTTCAGCTTGACGCTTTTGTTCCTGATACTTGAACTTGCCATAATCCATCAATCGACAGACTGGCGGATCAGCGTTGGGCGCGATTTCTACTAGATCCACGTTGGCTTGCTCAGCCATCCGAACAGCATCTGGGGTCTTGGTAATCCCTAGCTGTTCACCTTCAATTCCAATTAAACGCACTTCGGGGATGCGGATTTCTCCGTTTATGCGATGAGGCTTATCAGTGGCGATGTCAAAAGCTCCTAAAAGTTAGTCAAATTATGCGGGTACGGTCAGTTGCCGATAACCCGATACATCTTCAGATAGTAACGTGGTGAAGGACTCAAAAGGTAAGACGCCGTGATCAACACCACCTCGTGCACGAACCGCAACAGTTCCAGCATCGCGCTCTTTCTCACCCACCACCAAAATATAAGGCACTTTCTGCATACTATGCTCTCTGATTTTATAGGTGATTTTTTCACCCCGCAAATCAGACTCTGCCCTAAAACCCTGATTACGTAGGCTTTGCGTAATTTGCTTGGCATAATCCGCCGATGATTCAGAAATACAACACACGACCGTTTGTACCGGCGCCAACCATGGCGGCATGGCGCCTGCATGGTTTTCAATCAACATGCCGATGAAACGTTCAAGTGAGCCTAAGATGGCCCTATGAAGCATCACAGGCGTTTTACGCTGATCGTGCTCATCGACATATTCGGCGTCTAAGCGCTCGGGCATAGAGAAATCCACCTGAATAGTGCCGCATTGCCAATGCCGACCGATCGCATCCTTTAAGGTGTATTCAATTTTAGGACCATAAAAAGCGCCCTCACCTGGCGAGACTTCATACTCGCAGCCGGTTCGCTTTAGGCTTTCCATCAAAGCCGCCTCGGCTTTATCCCAGCTTTCGTCGCTACCAATCCGCTTTTCCGGGCGGGTCGCAACCTTGTACAGGACTTCAGTGAAGCCAAAGTCGGCGTATACCTTTTGCAACAAGGCGGTAAAGTTAGCGCACTCATCTTGCATCTGATCTTCAGTGCAAAAGACATGACCGTCGTCTTGAGTAAAACCACGCACCCGCATCATGCCATGTAAAGAGCCAGAGGGCTCGTTGCGATGACACTGCCCAAACTCGCCATAACGCAGCGGCAACTCTCGATAGGAGTGCAGGTGCGAATTGAAAATTTGCACGTGCCCAGGACAGTTCATTGGCTTCAAACCGTAAACACGGCTTTCTGACTCCGTCGTAAACATGTTTTCGCGATAGTTGTCCCAGTGGCCGGTTTTTTTCCAAAGTGACAAGTCAAGAATTTGGGGCGCTTTGACTTCTTGATAGCCGTTATCGCGATAGACTGCGCGCATGTACTGCTCGACTTGCTGCCAAAGCACCCAACCCTTTGGATGCCAAAACACCAAGCCCGGTCCCTCTTCTTGGAAGTGAAACAAATCCAATTCACGCCCAATCTTGCGATGGTCGCGTTTTTCAGCTTCTTGCAACATGTGCAAGTGGGCGTCCTGCTCAGCCTTTGAGGCCCATGCTGTGCCATAGATCCGTTGCAACATTTCGTTGTTACTGTCGCCGCGCCAATAAGCACCGGCTACCTTCATTAACTTAAAGACTTTTAATTTGCCCGTACTCGGCACGTGAGGCCCACGACACAGATCAATAAAATCGCCTTCGCGATAGAGACTGATATTCTCGTTGGCAGGGATAGAAGCAATGATCTCGGCCTTGTATGCCTCACCAATCCCTTTGAAGAATTCCACCGCGTCGTCACGACGCCACTGCTCACGCACGACCTTCTCATCCTTGGCTGCGAGCTCACTCATTTTCTTTTCTATGGCTTGAAGGTCTTCAGGCGTAAACGGACGTTGGTAAGAAAAGTCGTAATAAAACCCGTTGTCAATCACGGGACCTATGGTGACCTGCGCGTCAGGAAACAAAGACTTAACAGCATATGCCAACAAGTGAGCAGTAGAGTGACGCAAGATTTCCAAACCGTCTGGATCTTTGGCCGTAACAATTGCCAGATCAGCGTCACTGTCTACGGAGAATGAGGTGTCTACGAGTTGCGTTTGACCATTCATTGTTACTCGACCAGCGAGGGCGGCTTTAGCCAAGCCTGCGCCAATCGACTGAGCAACTTCAGCCACGGTGACTGCACCGGGGTATTCGCGCTTGGATCCATCAGGAAGAGTTACAGCAACCATTGTCAATTTCTCACGCCACTTTAATTTAGGGGTAACCTCTAATATTATCACCGAGAGCCAATTGAGAACGCACTGGCCCTGAGCAAATACACTGGATTAAAGGCATTCAAGCCGGAGGAAAGCTGTGGAATCAACCTTAAAATCATCGGCAGAACTTGACCGCGCCATTGCCTTTGCGCAGGAGCACGAAGTTTCTTGGGTGCGTGACACCAAAGCTGAACCTAGTGGTGTTTGGGGGGTACATCAAACAGATACCCCACCCTACAACCGCCTCTTTGGTCCGATTCATGCTCGCGGTGGTGTGAGTGGTGTCATCATGCAAAACGGCGAGACGATTAAGTCTTTTGGCGAACATCAAAGGGCTGATCTGACCTTCAGTGTCGCTAAGGCATACCTCGGGCTCTTGGCCGGTGTGGCTCATGACAAGGGCTTGTTAACAGACGTAAACCGGTCCATTGGTGATCAACTGCCTGGCATTGGTTTTGACGACGAGCACAATCGCAACGTGACCTGGGCGCACCTTTTGCAACAAACCAGTGAATGGACAGGCAAATGCTTCGATATTCCAGATCAGGTCGATCACTTTCGCTCCCTGCCATTTGCCCCAGCCCCTGCTGGACAAAAAGGCGATCGACGCCAACTGAATGCACCAGGTACGTTTTGGGAATACAACGACGTCAGGATTAACCAACTTTCACTTGCGCTACTGCATTTGTTTAAAACCCCGTTGCCAGAGGTTTTTGAGCAAACGATTGCCCAACCTTGTGGTTTATCAGACTCGTGGCGCTGGGTTGGCTATGACCACGCATGGGTGACTATTGATGGCAAACGGATGCAGTCAGTTCCTGGCGGCTCTCATTGGGGTGCTGGTGTTTCTATCAGCGCCGATGATCAAGCCAAAATTGGTCAAATGATGCTTGATCAAGGAATGGCCAATGAGAAACAAGTGGTTTCGGCGGAATGGATCAAACGCATGCGTACACCCTCGCCACTAGCCCCTTTCTACGGCTACCTGGTTTGGCTAAACCACGACAAACGCATCTTCCCAGCGCTTCCTGAGGAGAGCTACTTTGGTATGGGTGCAGGCGGACATTTCACCCTGATAGAGCCAAGCAGTGGGTTGGTGGCTGTCGTTCGCTGGCTAGATACAGATCAAGCAAACCAGTTTTTCGGGAAGGTTTATGAAGCGTTAAAGTGATAACAAACTTTGACCGTCAAACTATTCACTGCTCTTCTTGTCTGGTTGTTAAGATGGGTAGTGACAATTCATTTATGACCGAAATCGCTAACGTTAGTGACTTCAGGTGTTCTCACAAAAATGGAGTTTATATGTTTCCTGAGTACCGCGATCTAATCACCAAACTCAAGCACACGGACCACCATTTCACTCGAATTTTTGATAAGCACAACGAGCTCGA
>JAWOGG010000132.1:0-4189 GCA_046497085.1 Orrella sp. | reverse complement strand
TTTACAGTGGCAAGAATTTCGCGCTGGGTAAAAGCGTGCCGTTTTGGGCGATTTTGGCTTTGGTGGCGACCTTCGTGTTTGTGTCTAGCGACCCGCCACTTGTCTTGTTCGCTTTGTTTGTGGTCTATGGGTTATCGGGTTGGGTGATTTGGGCTTGGCGCGTCAGACGCGCCAAGCAAATGTCGTTTCAGTCACCGCACGACAGCTGATCACCAAAACAGTGGTCTATCACGGTCAAACATGGGGTCAGGCCCCGCATAAAATTGTGTGACCTGCTTGCCGTCGGTACCAAAAAAGACATACATCAACGAGTACCAAACCCCATATTGGCGGTACCGATAAGACCACACAATCTTCAAATCGCTGGGCAAACCAACCTTACTGATGTTTTCAGGGGGGCCGAAAGCACATTGCACGCGCTCAGGCGTCCAGACACCCTCACTGAGCCTTTCAAACGATTGATCGGTTAACACCTGCTCAAACTCACCCACACGACCTTGGCTGTCAATGGTTGTTGCCCAGGCAAACTCCCCTAACGGTTGTTGCGACCAGACGGCACGACTAGAGTCTGAATCCGCGGGGCACAATGTGGTTGGCGCCCCGAATTCCTTCTCAACAGTGGCCAGCGGCGTGCCAGGCGGCACGCTGGTGATCTGAGCACAGCCGACGGTTGCAAGCAGTGTTGGCAGGGTCATCCATTTCAAGAGGCGCATGTTAACCACCCATAACAAGTGGATTTAAGGTGGGATCAGGCCCGGTTGAGTAGCCAAGTACTTTGTCTGAACCCTTCTGTACAGTCACTGATAGCATCATAAAGCTGCCATCTGCCTGGCCCAAGTAGTGATATTCCCAAACCTCGTGATCAGGGTGATCAGAAAACTGACGCACGTTAGCGGGGGGGCCAAATTGGCAGCGCAACTTCGTTGTATCCCAGCTACCTTGATTAAGTACCTTAAAGTTATCTTCGGTTAATACTTGCGCAAAGCCAGTAACCTGGCCGTTGGCATCAACTGTCGCCGCCCACGCTTGTTCGCCTGACGGTTCCTCAGTCCACACCACTCGCTTGGTGCCATCTGCTCCTGCGCAAGTCACAGCGGGTTCGCCGTGTTGGCTAACCACTGATGACAAGGGTGTACCCGGCTTGACGTCTGAAAAGGAGGCGCAACCGACCAGAGTCAATAACCCGGCGAGTGCCAAGGGGCGGACGGACTTTGAAATAATCGAATGCATACGGTTGTTCCTCAAGGGGCAGGTCAGTGCCACAACCGCGGAGCGCGGCCGTTTGGATAACCTAAAGTGAGCTATACTTTATGACGTAAGCAAGAGTTTGACAAATAATCCTTGAAAAAATCAATGGTTTTTAAGTTGTCGCCTTGTATCGCTTACTGTTCTTCATTCATCTCTCACGCATAAACACCTCGGTTTATGCGCCCGTCTAAAGAGGATTATCCATGTCTGTTGCAGATATTAAGAAGTCAGAAATTGTTTCGAATTTTCAACGCGCTGACGGTGACACCGGTTCACCTGAGGTTCAAGTGGCGTTGCTCACAGCCCGTATCACTGAGTTGACGGACCACTTCAAAGAACACAAGAAAGATCACCACTCACGTCGTGGCCTACTGCGCATGGTTAGCCGTCGCCGCAAGCTGCTCGACTACCTAAAAGGTCGTAACCCTGACTCATACCGAGCGCTGATTGAAAAACTTGGTCTGCGTAAGTGATTGTTACGCAGGACGATCATCCATGAATTGACCGTGACGAGAACACTCATAAAGTGTGTTTCCGTCACGGTTTTTCATTTGTAAGGAAGCTATTGCAATGTTTAATAAAGTGTCGAAATCCTTCGAGTACGGCCAGCACACAGTGACGTTAGAGACGGGTGAGATCGCTCGCCAAGCCTCTGGCGCTGTGGTTGTGTCTATCGAAGATACTGTGGTGTTGGCGACTGTTGTTGCCAACAAAAAAGCCAAGCCAGGTCAAGACTTCTTCCCGCTAACGGTTGACTACGTCGAAAAAACTTATGCCGCCGGCCGTATCCCCGGCGGTTTTTTTAAGCGCGAAGGTCGCTTGTCAGAAAAAGAGACCCTCACATGCCGTCTGATTGATCGCCCGTTGCGCCCGCTGTTTCCTGAGGGTTTCTACAACGAAGTTCAGGTCATCGTCCAAGTGTTGTCGGTGAATCCTGAAATTGACCCTGACATCCCCGCCATGATTGGCGCATCAGCGGCACTTGCGATTTCAGGTATTCCATTTAACGGTCCTATCGGTGCCGCGCGAGTGGGTTATGTGAATGGTGAGTACATCATGAACCCCACAGCGACACAGCTGAGTGAATCGAGTTTGAACTTAGTGGTTGCGGGTACGCAAGCCGCGGTGTTGATGGTGGAGTCAGAAGCCAAAGAACTGACAGAAGAAGTGATGTTAGGCGGTGTGGTATTTGGTCATGAGGGCATGCAAGCCGCGATCAACGGCATCAACGAGTTGGTACGCGAAGCCGGTAAGCCCGAGTGGGATTGGCAACCAGCCCCCAAAGACGAGGCATTGATTCAGACCGTGACCGCAGCGGCTCAAGAAGGTTTGACAGCAGCCTACCAAGTCCGTGAAAAGCAAGAGCGCACCACTCAGCTGCGTGAGGTCTATACCAACGTCAAAGCCAAATTGGCCGAACAAGCTGCAGCCAATGATCAACCAGCGCCTGACGCCGTTGAGATTGAGAATATTTTGTTTGATTTGGAATCGAGTATTGTCCGCAAGCAAATTTTGTCGGGTGAGCCTCGTATCGATGGTCGTGACACACGTACGGTACGTCCTATCGAGATTCGCACCGGTGTGTTGCCTCGCGCCCACGGCAGCGTGTTGTTTACGCGTGGCGAAACACAGGCTTTGGTGGTTGCCACCCTCGGTACCAAGCAAGACGAGCAGATCGTTGACTCAATCACGGGCGACTATCGCGACCGCTTCTTGCTGCACTACAACTTCCCACCTTATGCCACCGGTGAAGCCGGTCGGTTTGGGCCACCCAAGCGCCGTGAAATCGGCCACGGCCGTTTGGCAAAGCGTGCACTGGCTGCCATGCTGCCAGAACACTCTGATTTCCAGTACACCATCCGCTTGGTCTCTGAGATCACCGAATCCAATGGCTCATCATCAATGGCCTCCGTCTGCGGTGGTGCCTTAGCCATGATGGACGCTGGCGTGCCTTTGAAAGATCACGTGGCTGGTGTGGCCATGGGCTTAATCTTGGACGAAGGCAAGTTTGCCGTCTTGACCGATATTCTTGGTGATGAAGATCACCTTGGCGACATGGACTTCAAGGTTGCTGGTACACAGACTGGTGTCACAGCACTGCAAATGGATATCAAAATCCAGGGCATCACCAAAGAAATCATGCAGGTTGCCTTGGCGCAAGCACGTGATGGTCGCATGCACATTTTGGGTAAGATGCGTGACGTCATGGAAGGCTCTCGTCAAGAGTTGTCGGCTTTTGCTCCACGTATGTTGTCCATGAAAATCAACCCAGAAAAAATCCGTGATGTGATTGGTAAGGGTGGTGCGACGATTCGCGGCTTGACCGAAGAAACCGGCGCACAGATTGATATCTCGGACGATGGCACGATTGTGATTTCAAGTGCTGACATCGACAAGGCACATGAGGCTCAACGGCGCATCACCGAACTGACGGCAGATGTGGAAGTGGGTCAAGTCTATGACGGCAGCGTACTGCGTTTATTGGACTTTGGTGCCATTGTCCAGGTCTTGCCAGGTCGTGATGGTTTGTTGCACATTTCTGAGATCGCCAACTACCGTATTGCCAACATTAACGACGTACTAAAAGTCGGCCAAGGCGTACGCGTTAAAGTGATCGAAGCTGATGACAAAGGCCGTTTGCGTCTTTCCATCAAGGCCATTGGCGGTATCGAGGAGCAATCGCCAGAAGCAGCTGCCGCTTCAGCTGCAGCCACAGCGCCAGCAGCAGATCAGCCTGCAGCAGAGAACAAGCCTACTGATTAAGTTACCCGAGTGAAGTGATAGCAGTATTAAAAAACCACGCAACATTGCGTGGTTTTTTATTGGGGTTTTATTGATTTTTAAATTGGTTTTTATGTGGATTATTTAGATGAGTTATTCAGCTGACTTATTCAGCTGTCTCTGCATGAGGTCTTGCAGCATACAGGCTCTTCAATCTGAA
>JAWOGG010000126.1:0-8565 GCA_046497085.1 Orrella sp. | reverse complement strand
AAAAATGATCTCACTTGGGGCGCGAGAAATAAGAAAACTGCCTTTAAATACGCAAGTAATTGCAAGAAATGCCAGCAATCGTTAATTATGGCGCTGCGGTGAACCTCTCACCGTATGAATCTGACCCTTCTCTACTTTCAGCCACGATACTTAGATTAAGGACGTCGGCCCTCATTAATCCAACGCTCAATTTGATCGAGTGCAGCATCCAAGTCAGCAATCGTATCGATAATCAGATGCGCACCCGATTGCATGAGGGCGGGTCCCACTCTATCGCGTATGGCTTGCTTCTGTTGCGGCGTAGACTCAAGAAACTGATCACACGTCCATCCGGCAGGACTTCCCGACAGGACGACACCGATCGTCCACATGCCTGCATTTCGGCCCTCCTCTAAACCTGGACCCGTGTCATCGACTTTGACGCAACGCCAAACCGCGTTCGCCTTGAGTTGCTGCACGCATTCAAGTGCCATCCATGGACCAGGACGGGCGCCGGCGTCTAAATCGTCGGCACAAACCAAGCAATCCGGTTCATAGCCTAGGGCGCGCGCCAAGACCGTCAAACGCGTCATAACGACACGTGGATAACCGGTTGTTGTGCCAATACTAAGACCTCGCTTGCGAGCAAGCGCAATCGCTTCTAAAGCCCCTGGTATGAGATCGCTATGCGCGCCGACCCTCTCAATTTGGAGCGGAATAAATGTTTCATAAATATGCTCAACATCGGCCGTTTGCATGGACCACCCAAAGCGCGCTTGCCAACGTGCATCGATGTCTGCATCTCGACCCAAAGCTTCAATATGCTGACGCTTGCCAAGCCCCATCGGGCGCCGTGCTTCTTCTAATGTGAGCTCAAAGTCATAGGCATCTTTGAACGCATCCACAAAAATTTGTGTCGGCGCAAAAGATCCAAAGTCAACCACAGTACCCGCCCAGTCAAGGATGAGTGCTTGCAAGGGACTAGAAGACGTTTGCATGACGATGACTTCCTATAAAAAGTAATGATGAAAAGTAAGTACAAAAAAGGCCAAAGACCAAAGGGCAAAGGGGCAACCCTTTTTTATCTTGCCAACCCAACCGCAACGATGCCCGCGCTGATAATCAGAACCGCGACCAAACGCGTGCGCCAATGAATCCGTTCGCCAAACACAAAAATACTCAGCAACGTGGCCAGTACCAAACCTGCGTTGGATAACGTGACCACATAAGCGGCTGGCAAATACTGCATGGCGTTAATGACCAACGCATAGGCAGTGCCCAGAAATAAACTACCGATAAGAATGGTTCCAAACGGAGGACGCGCTTTGGGAATAATTGAACCTGTCTCACGGTAATTACCCATACTCAATGCAACCAAGCCAAAAAAATAACAAACTGAAACCATGCCCAGTTGACTGCCAAACGTAGGTAAATAGTTGATGGCAACTTTGTCTGATAACGAATAAACGCTGGTGCTAACGGCGGCCAGCGCCGCCCAAGGCAACGCTCGCATGGGTTCACCTCCGCGCGCCGTCGAGCCTAACCAAACCAAGCCAACCACTGACACCCAAATCCCGGCCCAACCTAGCATTGATAGGTTTTCATCAAAAAACCAAACAGACCACAACGCAATCAGTAACGGCGAGCTTCGTGCAATCGGATAGACCAGTGCAACCGGCGCCCGCTTATAGGCTGCTCGCAAACCAACCATGTAGAAGGCAATGGCCACACCTGTCACGGTGATCGCGATGACCAAAATAGGATCCCAATTGGCATCTACTGCCAAACGCCATAGCGACCAAGGACCTAATAGCACCAAATGACCAATCACCCCCCACCATAAAAAATTACTGCGTGGGTCTGTATGGCGCGCCAACAGATTCCAAGCGACGTGCATAAGTACCGACAAGCCAATGACTAAAAGAGCGATAGACAAAATAAAGTGACTCTTTGCTAGGTGATGCTGTGGTTTGAAATGAACGACTGTCCTTGCGTGAGCACACTGAGCAATTGATCGCCAGCGACAGCTAGGTCGTGATTATTGCTAATCACAACCAAAGCGTTGTGTGTCAGCGGTGAGATTGATTTATTGCGTTCAATACGCGCATGAATCTCGGCCAAGGACTCCCTACCTCTGGCAAGCAAACGATCGATCAACACTTCGTCTGCGACGTCGATAAGAATCGGACACAACGATGGATAGCGCTCTAGTGCTTTGGGCAGGTGCGCGCGTGATCCGTTGACCAACACACTCTGGCCCGCGGCAAGCCACGCGTCAATTTCAGAGCCGATGCCATATTGCAAACCATTGCCACGCCAATGGAGTGCGAATGCGTTCGCCTGGCGCAGGCGTTCAAATTCATCCGTTGAAACCGCAATGTGGTCTTCACCACCGGCATCTTGCGCACGCGTGATGTGGCGACGAGCAACGCGCACTGATGAGTCATTCAGTCGCTCACGCACATAGGTGATAAGGCTATCTTTACCTGATCCAGAAGGACCAACTAGATAAAACAATTTCGGCGGGGGATGGTGGTTTGATTTCACGAGTGACAGAGTACGACAAAATTAAGACACATCGATGAAATCATTTCGATGTCACTGATTTTAAACAGATTCTTAATAGACGAATTTGACTAATGATCCAAATTCGGTTCACGAAATTGACATCTCAGTTCTTTAAAGTTTGGTCTTCTAGCGCGATTCAGTTTTCTGATTTGTCGCTCATCAATGGAGGCATCGATGCTTGAAATTAAAGGACTCACAAAAACCTTTGGCGAGACGACTGCTGTTAACAACGTCAACCTCAACATACCTCAAGGGCAAATGGTTGGTGTCATCGGACGCTCAGGCGCTGGCAAGTCAACCTTGCTAAGGATGATCAACCGTTTAGAAACTCACAGTGCAGGTGAGATCGAATTTGACAATGATGACATCGGCTCATTGCGTGGGCGCAAATTACTCGCATGGCGTGGTCGCTGTGCGATGATTTTTCAACAATTCAATCTCGTGCCACGCTTAGATGTTTTGACGAACGTGTTGCTTGGCCGTATTTCACAACACGGGGTGGTTTCATCTCTTTTCAAACGATTTTCTGATGCAGAACGCGCATTGGCAGTTCTCGCTCTGGAACGTTTGGATTTGGCCGACAAAGCGCTACAACGTGCCGACACGCTTTCTGGTGGCCAACAACAGCGCGTTGCCATCGCTCGGGCCATGATGCAAGAACCCCGTTTGATGCTTGCCGACGAGCCAATCGCTTCTTTAGATCCACGCAGTGCCGCAAAAGTAATGGATGCGCTACTTCGCATCAACCGCGAAGACGGCATCACTGTGTTGTGCAACCTGCACACACTAGATACTGCTCGTCAATATTGTGACCGTATTGTTGCCATGTTCCACGGCAAAGTGGTCTTCGATGATGTGCCAGCCGCACTGACCCAAGACGTCGTTCACCGAATTTACGGTGTTGAAGAAGGTGAATCCATCCGCGAAGAGCTCACCTCAAATAGCGGTTGGATCAACCGCGGTGCACCGCAACCTGTCGCACTTTAAACGACAAACCTCTTACCACTCCTCCCCCAACCACTCAAACCTTACGAAGGACTAAACAATGCAATCGTTTAAATCTTATCTTGCACCCATTGCACTAGCTATTACAGCCAGTGCCGTTTCTCTACCTGCCGCCGCAGATTGGACCAAAGAGTATCCGGTCGTCACCATTGGTGCCACCGTTACCGAAAACCAAGCGGCTACTGAAGCACGGTTTCGCCCACTAGGCGATTACTTCCAAGAAAAATTCGGTGTTGAAATGCGTGTTCAACAAGCCAGTGACTATGCCGCTGTTGTGCAAGCACTGACCGCTGGTCACATTCAACTGGCACGTTTGGGTGGTTCTTCTTATGCAGCCGGTTACATTGATAGCGAAGGCGGCATCGAGCCCGTCGCAGTTCCTGCCGAACTCGACGGCACACTTGGCTATCACTCAGTATTGATTGTTCGCAGCGATAGCCCCTATCAAAAACTTGAAGACCTCAAGGGCAAAAGCCTAGCTTGGGCCGACCCTAACTCAACCTCTGGTTACCTCGTCCCGATGGTCAGCTTGCGTTCAAACGGTATCGAGCCAAAAGAGTTTTTTGGTGAAACAGTCTTTTCAGGTGGACACGAGCAGAGTGTGATTGGCGTTCTCAACGGCACATTGGATTCAGCGTTCACATGGACATCTAAAGACGACAACACCGGACAGCTTCGTATGATGATGGATCGCGACATGCTTAAGCGCGAAGACGTGCGCGTGGTGTGGGAGTCACCCCTCATCCCTAACCCTTTATACGCAGTTCCTTCCGATTTACCAGCAGACATGAAGAAAGATTTGGAAGAATTCTTTTTGAATCTGCACAAAGAGCGTCCTGAGTTGGCTGACGCCGCTGCTTCGGGTCGCACCTCTGGGTTTGTTGTTGCAACACATGACATGTATGTCCCAGTCGTTGAGGCTGTGCAAGAACTGCGCAATTCGCGTCGTCAACGTTAATCCAACGTTTATTTACTACCTTTAATCGTGGCGGCTTTTAGCCGCCACGAAGAGTGCACCCAGACATGACTTCGCCTTCCACACCAACAAGCCCAGCACTGACTGTTTTTCAAGAGCATTTTGATGCATTGAAACGAAGCCGTCGGCGAAACAGTATCGTGGGTGGCGTTATTTTTGTCATTTGCTTCATTGCAGCAGCCATCGCTGGCGAGTTCGACCCAATACGTATCGCGGCTGGCGTACCCCGAATTTTTGAATATATAGAAAAGATCCTGCCCCAGTTGAGCGTGTCTACATTTCAAGAGGACATGGCCTACTGGTTTTATGGGTTCCCTGCCTGGTTGGCTTTACTTTGGGAAACCGTATTAATGGCTTATATCGCCACTTTACTAGGTACCGTAGGCGCTTTGGCTTTGTGCTTTTTAGCCGCAAACAATCTCTCACCGGGACGTAAAACCTACTTTGTGACGCGACGCATTTTAGAGATCGCACGCACGATTCCAGATCTTGTTTATGCACTGATCTTCGTCTTTGCCTTCGGGCTAGGTCCTCTAGCTGGAATATTAGCCATTGCCATCCACTCGATGGGCGCCTCTGGAAAGTTGTTTGCCGAGGCCGCAGAGAACGTAAACATGAAGCCAGTCGATGGGCTTAAAGGCGTGGGCGCAAGCTGGCTTCAAACCATGCGGTTTGCTGTGCTACCACAGGTGTTCCCTAACTTTACCTCTTACACCTTATGGCGCTTTGAATTGAATGTTCGGACCGCTGCTGTGATGGGTTTTGTGGGCGCAGGCGGTATCGGCACCGAACTCGTTACTGCGATACGCATGCTGTATTACGAGGATGTCAGCGCTTTGGTGTTGATGATTGTGGCCACTGTGATGTGCATTGATCTGTTGTGTGAAAAAGTTCGCCACAAATTTATCGGAAAGGAGAACCTCGCGTGAGCCTGAACATTTCAGAACTATCGGCCGAAAAAGTCTCAGCCATCCGCGATCGCGTGCCAGCCGTATTTGTTGTCGACAAGCGCCAACTGTTGTTGCAAACATTGGGCTGGTTATCGATGGTGATGCTAACGATTTACTGCCTCATCATTTTTGATTTTTCTCCAGCCCGCATTTGGAACGGTCTTGGTGAACTGGGTGCGATTGTTCGTCATATGTTTCCACCGCAAAGCGGTGGTGCTTTTATGAGCTTTCTTTGGGCCATTTTAGAAACATTGGCCATGGCATTCATTGGTACTTTGTTTGCGGCGATTATGGTCATTCCACTGTCTTTGCTCGCCTCAAAAAATGTATTCCGATTCTCAATCGGTCGTTTCTTTGTCAGACGTGGCATGGATTTCTTACGTGGTGTTGATCAACTCATTTGGGCGCTTATTTTTGTGCGAGCGGTGGGTCTTGGTCCTTTAGCCGGCATCTTCGCCATCATGATTTCAGACACGGGTACCCTAGCAAAGTTGTTTTCTGAATCCGTCGAAAATTCCGATCGCAAGCCAATTGAGGGCGTGCGCGCCTCTGGCGGCAGCGGCCTACAAAACATACGCTTCGGTTTATTGCCGCAGGTGCTTCCGATGTTTCTTTCATCTGCTCTCTATATGTTCGAATCGAATGTACGTAGTGCAACCATTTTGGGGATTGTGGGCGCCGGTGGTATTGGTTTTCAGCTGTCAGAACGTATCCGCGGTCACCGATGGGAAGAGGCTTGTCTGATTCTGATCATGATCCTAATTACTGTGGCATTGGTCGATGTCTTTTCAAAGTTCCTTCGACAACGCCTGATCGGAAAAGTACGACTTTGAAACCACTTCCGTTTAATTGCATGGCATGTTGGTTGGTAGAGTCAGTCGTGCCAACGCCTGATTTTTCAGAACTCAAACACCAATTGAACACGTTGGGCAGCGAATCGGGTCAACACATACTCAACCGCCTGCCCACGCGCATCGACGTTGACGCTTTCACTGACGAGCACCGGTTGCGAGCGCGCTTGCTTGAGCGATTTTGCTTCGCTGCCCATAGGCAAACGCGTCGTGACTCGGGTGGACGAACGGGCAACATCGGAGATGCCGATTGTGAGCAGCGCTTTCGTAACCGATCCGCTTTGCTCGTAAGCCTCAACAATCCCCGCACATCTAGAAGCGGGAAACCAATGCGTGCTAATGCTCAACGGGATCTTATCGGCCACACGCAACAGCTCCAGCAAATACACTCCTTCGCCGTACGCCACGCCCAACGCTTGAGCCACATCGCGCTCGGCCGGTATGTTGGCACTACGAATCAGTTCACCACCCGGCTGTCTATTGGTCAACGCGATATTTTCTGTGAATCGCGTCCGTTTGCTGACAGGGTAATCAACAAGCCCTTCCTGCACGAAGGTCCCTCGCCCTTGCTCAATGCGAACCATTCCAGACTCTTCGAGCGCCGCCATAGCGCGGCGAAGGGTGTGGCGATTAACGCCAAAGCGCGAAGCGAGATTCGTTTCAGTCGGCAATTTTTCAGTGGCTTGCCACGTGCCATTGCGAATGTCATCAGCAAGCAACAAAGAGATCTGCCGCCACAACGCAATACCTTTCGTGCGTTCCATTATCTTTCCTCAACCTATGACGCCCATCATCCATCTTGTGGGCACAACTGTAATCATGCATGATTCAGTCTCTATTTGTCTATATGTATAGATGTATATACCAATGAATAATCAAGATTTCTCTCATTTAGAACACAGCGCGCGCCAACGATGGATGGCTGCACTTGCCAGAGCATCCACAGATCACCTTGAAACGGCTTGGGCGAAGCTTGCCGCCGGCGAAGCCATTACTTCACTGCGACCACCCGAAACAGGCATGGTAATGACCCAAGGTCGTGCGGGTGGTAATGGTCAACGCTTTAACCTTGGCGAGATGACCGTTACCCGCGCCACGGTCAAATTGACTCTAGGCGAGGTAGGCCATGCCTATGTTGCTGGGAGAAACAAGCGACATGCCGAACTCGCCGCTGCCTTTGATGCGTTGTTACAGCGAGAAACAGCACACGCAATGGTTGAATGCGAGCTCATCACGCCACTATTGGCGGCTCAAGCAGCCCGCCGCGAAAAGGTGGCTAAGCAAGCCAGCGCCACCAAAGTCGATTTTTTCACCATGGCTCGGGGAGAGGATTGATGTCAAACGCAACCGAACTCTTGCCAGGCTTTGATGAACCGGTTCTGCAATCACAAATAGCGTTCAAGTCTCTGCTTGAGGCGCTTGCCCGTCCGGGACGTCTTTTTACACTACCAGCACCCGAGTCAGCCGTGCCGGGACTGAGCGCTGGGAGTGCTGCCATCGCACTCACCCTGGTGGACTACGAAACACCTGTGTGGCTAGATGGTCCATACCAATTGGCGGCCGAGTACCTCCAATTTCACTGCGGCTGTCGCATGTTGTGCAATGCAGTGAAGACCGTCCCTTCGGCTGTTTCATTCTGCGCAAAGGCGTCATTTCTTGAAAGGATAACGGGGCGCGTGGGGTTCGTGCCCGGGGCAGAGACCTTTGCTTTGATGCCACGCCGGCACGGATCAAGGCTCGCAGACAAGGTCCACGACCGCTGAGCGACCGAAATGCCCTGACCCTTCCGAAAGAAACGTCTCGTAGGCCTCCAGCTTGTGGATTCGCATGTCGCCGAACCGGTCGTGCAGCAAGTCTTCCGTGTAAAGATGATCGACACAGGGTGGCCCACCTGTGCCGTGTTCGATTTGATCGCGTGTGTAGCCGTGCAGGAAGATCAAGCCACCGGGCCGGGTCGCAACCTTCATTCCCTCGAACATCCGGTCCCTGAGATCGGGCGCGGCAAACTGGATGAAGATTCCGACGACGACATCATATTGCCGCTCTGTCCAGTCGAATTGCCCCGCATCGGCACAGCTGAAAGCGACATCGACACCCCGGGCTTTTGCCAGCCTGCGTGCCTTTTCCACAGCCACTTCGGATGCATCCCAAGCGGTTACGTGATGACCCTGCTCGGCCAGCCAAACCGAATTCCGCCCTTCGCCATCGGCAACGCACAATATGCGTGAATTGGCCG
>JAWOGG010000048.1:0-4785 GCA_046497085.1 Orrella sp. | reverse complement strand
CAACGACTCCCGAAACTTCGGTCCTGTGTCGATTGAGGACATCGTGGGACACGCCTGGGTGACGTATTGGTAAAAATCCAACGGGCAAAGGCAGCCGCATAGTCTGGATGGTTGACCGCTGGCAAATCATTCGGAACACACAGATAGCCCGCACTTTGATAATCAAAGGGTGACGGCTCCCTATGCGTTTGCGCAGCATCAAGCCCGAGTCGATCAACAAAGTGCCCAAAGTCGCCTTTTACTGACAAGGTCGCTGACACAAAAACCCAAGCTTGACCTCCCTGCTTGTCACGAGAAAACGCCTCGGTAATCGATAAAGGAGCCGCATTAAAGCGAACATGTTGGGCCGTGTTTTCTAGCCAATAAATCATCTGCGCTGCCGCGCCATCAGTTTGACCAGCAAGCACCTGTTGCCACAGTCCTAATCGAGCCTGACAGGTTTGGCCAGTTCGAGCCAGCGCGGCCAAGTCAGGGTGTTGCTCCTCATGCGCCATCAAAGCCTTGACCACCTCATCGAGCGCCCCAATCAACGCCTCAAACGCTTCTAAGCTCGCCGGTTGGTCGAGCACATCCTCTGGGGTAGCGCGCTTATTGGTACTTTGATCAATCCAATCACATGCCAATCGCCATGCCTTAACCGCTTGGGACAGCGCTTCGCTGGTCTGACTCCATTTCAAGGCTTCGCGAGCGTGAGCCAGCCCTGTTGCTTCAGTTTGCCGCGCCAAATCTTGCAGCTGTCCGGTAGACAGTGATTGGCCAAGGAACCGAGTCGCCACAGCAGGCAACTGGTGCGCTTCGTCAAATATCACCACATCGGCTTCTGGTAATAAGTCCGATATACCCTCTTCTCGCAAGGCAGCATCAGCCATGAACAAGGCGTGATTGATCACCACCAAGTCGGCGTCTTGCGCTTGCCGTCTGGCCTTATAAACAAAGCATTCCCGCACTTGCGGACACTCTTGACCGAGGCAGTTTTCGCGGGTTGATGTCACCCGATTCCAAATATCCGCATCCTCAGGAACACTAGACAAAGAAGACCGATCGCCTGTTTGAGAGGTGGCAGCAAACTGTCTTATCTGCCTGAGCCAAAAGATTTCATTGCGCGATCGCAGGGCTTCAGGGTCATCTTGCAAACGCTCTAAGTAATGATGGCAAACATAATTCGCACGACCTTTGAGCAGCGCTGTCGCTAAAGGAAGCGCGAGCGCTTGGCGCACCAATGGCAAGTCTTTGGCAAACAATTGATCTTGCAAGGTGCGAGTACCCGTTGAGACAAGCACTTTGGCGCCCGATAGTATCGCTGGCACTAGATAGGCTAGTGTTTTACCCGTGCCCGTGCCCGCCTCCGCCACCAAAACGCCGCGTTTATTAATGGTTGACTCAATGGCTTGGGCAAGGGATAGCTGCCCTGGTCTTGAGCGAAACTGGGGCGTGTGCTTTGATAAAGCGCCATCAGACCCAAAAATCTCAGCAAGGTCGTTCAAACGGCGAGTTCCTCAAGAGCCTGAACCGTGGCCACAATCCCAGCATCACGGTCGGACTCGCTCTCAAACACGGGCCCCTGGGCAACCGTTTGCTCATCAATCAAGACAAGATATGTCGACGGCCCCTCTTCCTCGACCGTGACCTTGTCGTATCTAACCTCTAGCTGCCTGATGATCACGCCAACCTGCTTGGGATCACTATATGACAGTGAGGTACATAAGGTTTGGCCATTCGAAGAAAGCAGTTTGAAACGGAATTGACCTTCATCATCCCGAAATTGAACCAGGCGTGATCCTTTATTGGATTTGGATTTCGATTTGGCCTTGGGGTTTGAGGGGGTTGCAGTGGTGCCTTGATATGCCCCTATACCCACGGCAACGCGCAGTTTAGCCATGAAGGGTGTAGCCACTTCACGAGCGCGCTTGGCTCCTGCCTGCAAGATATCTTCGACATCATCAGGACGTGACATCAGCTGATCATAGATCTCGCGCATGGGCGCGACTTCTGCCTCAATCACATCGACTAGTTGCTGCTTGGCCTGCCCCCAGCCCAGTCCTTGCGATAGATCATGCTTGAAGCTTTGGATTTGTTCTTCGTTTGCAAAGGCCCTAAATATTGGAAACAGGTTAGAGTTTTCTGCGTCTTTGGGTTCGCCAGGCTCGCGCGAATCAGTCACAATTTTGGCCACAGCGGACTTCAGTGCCCGAGGCCCACCCTCAAACAAGGGAATGGTGTTGTGATAGCTCTTAGACATTTTGCGACCATCTAACCCTGTCAGCGTCGCAACCGACTCGTCGACCACCGCCTCCGGCAGATCAAACCATGGCTCAGCGCTGGGGTATAGATGGTTAAACCGTTGGGCGATGTCGCGAGCCATTTCCAAATGTTGCACTTGATCACGACCCACAGGCACTTTGTGAGCGTTAAACATCAAGATATCAGCGGCCATCAGTATCGGATAAGAGAATAATCCCATGGTGATGCCATCGTCTTCTTCCAGGCCTTTCTCATGATTGGCATCTACTGAGGCTTTGTAAGCATGGGCCCGATTCATCAGACCCTTAGCCGTCACGCACGTCAGCAACCAACTCAGCTCAGGAATCTCAACAATGTCTGACTGCCGATAGAACAGCACTTTGTCTGGATCCAAACCGGCTGCGAGCCAAGTGGCCGCAATCTCCGTTCGTGAACGGGCAATGCGAGTGGGATCCTCACATTTAATCAATGCATGGAAATCAGCCAAAAAGAAAAAGGCCTGTACGTTTGCATCGAGACTGGCACGAATGGCAGGACGAATCGCCCCGACGTAGTTACCAAGGTGAGGCGTGCCAGTGGTGGTAATGCCAGTTAGTACACGGGTTTTCATAAGGTCAGCATTTATCAAGTGTTGTCTGTGTCGCGTGAGGCAACCAAATCACAAGGTCACTGTCGCTCGACGTTCTTGGTCAAGATATTCCTGCGACTGCATTTCCAAAATACGTGAAACGGTGCGATGGAACTCATTGGACATCGGACCCTCAGTGTAAAGCGCCTCGGGCTCGCATTCAGCAGATATGATTAATTTAACCTTGTGGTCGTAGAGGACGTCGATCAACCAAGTGAACCGTCGAGCCTCTGATGACTGCTTTGGTTTCATCTTCGGCACGTCAGACAAGATCAATGCCTGAAAACGATTGGCTAGCTCTAGATAATCGTTTTGAGAGCGTGGACCACCGCAAAGGGTTGCAAAGTCAAACCACACCACGCTGCCAGCCCTCGCCACAGCCCGAATTTCACGGTGTTCGATAGAGATCACTGGCGCCAAAGGCGCAGTGTCCGCCAATCGATCAAAGGCGCTTTGTAAGGCCTGATGTGACGCCTCGTTCAAAGGCGAGTGATAGCACTGCACTTGTTCGAGCGCACGGCGCCTGTAATCAACACCGCTGTCGACATTCAAGATGTCCATGTTCTTTTTGATCAACTCGATTGCTGGCAGTATTCGATCACGGTGTAAGCCATCGGGATATAGCGTTGACGGCTCATAGTTAGAGGTCATCACAAACGAGGTGCCGCGTTCAAATAGTCCCAACAAGAGTCGATGCAATATCATGGCATCTGCCACATCAGAGACGTGAAACTCATCAAAACAGATCAGGCGATAACGTTTGGCAATACGTTTGGCGACTTCACTGAGCGGATCCTGTTGGCCCCTGACGTCTTCGAGTTGGCGATGCACACTGCGCATGAACTCATGAAAATGCACCCGGGTTTTACGAACAACCGGCACCGAAGCGTAAAAAGCATCCATCAGAAAGCTTTTGCCACGACCCACCCCGCCCCAGAGGTAGACACCCCTAGGGACCCTGGCTTGACTGAGCATTTTCTTTAGTGCGTTCGAGCGCTGGCGGCGAAACGCGACCCAGTCGTCAGAAAAGGCTTGTAGTCTCATCACAGCCTGTTGCTGCGCTTCATCGGCTACAAATCCACGTTCTTGCAGGGCATTGTGATAATAGTCTGTGACAGTCATGGCTTCTAAATCAAAGGGCACTGCCCATACGGACAGTGCCCATCTAACTTCACACCCAACTTGGGTTAGTAATTAAGGGCGCGCTTATCAACCGCCAAAGCCGCTTCTTTCATCGACTCAGACAACGTTGGGTGGGCGTGGCAAATGCGCCCGATATCTTCGGCTGAACCACGGAATTCCATGATTGTCACCGCTTCAGCGATCAACTCTGACGCCATAGGGCCAATGACATGAACACCTAGCACCTCGTCGGTTTCGGCGTGCGCCAACACTTTGACCATGCCGGTGGTGTCACCTAAAGCCCTGGCACGGCCGTTGGCCAAGAATGGGAACGAGCCGGCCTTATAGGGCACGCCCTCAGCCTTGAGCTCTTGCTCATTCTTACCAACCCAGGAGATCTCGGGAGACGTATAAATCACCCAAGGCACTGTATTGAAATTGACGTGACCATGTTGACCCGCAATGCGCTCTGCAACGGCCACGCCCTCTTCTTCGGCCTTGTGCGCGAGCATCGGGCCACGAACCACATCACCCACTGCCCAAACATTGGCGAGGTTGGTTTTGCAATCATCATCAGCCACAACGAAACCGCGCTCATCGAGCTTCAAGTCAACGGCATCAGCACCCAAACCGTCGGTGTAAGGCACGCGACCAATCGAGACAATCAGCTTGTCTACCACCAACTTTTGCGCCGCACCCTCAGAATCTGTCCATTGCACCGTGACCTGTTTCGCTGTGGGCTTGATCTCGCCGATCTTGGCTCCCATTTGGATTTTAAGGCCCTGCTTTTCAAA
>JAWOGG010000200.1:0-3873 GCA_046497085.1 Orrella sp. | reverse complement strand
CGTACAACCCGCTGCCGCCTTCGTCGGTAGAGACGCCGCCTTGACCGCCATCTTGCAACAGGCAACCGGCAGCAAGATGAGTAGCATATTGCTGGCGTTGGGTGCGGGGGTCTCCATTTTTAGTGTGACCCTGGTCTCTTTGTTTGGTCAGGCGCGCATTTATTTCGCGATGGCGCGTGACGGCATCTTGCCAGCAGCCCTAAAGCGCGTTGATCCGCATACGTTTTGTCCGCGCAGAGGGACATTATTATCAGCCGCGGTCGTCTCGCCACTGGCAGGGTTCCTGCCGAGTCACGTGCTTTGGGGACTGGTCAGCATGGGCACTTTAGCGGTTTTTTTAGCGGTCGCTGTTTCATTGATTTTGCTTAGGCAACAGCAAGCAAAGCAAGGACAACAATCAAGAGGATGTCGGGTACCTGGTTACCCAATCACACCGCTGTTGAGTGTCACGGCATGCCTTTACCTAATTTCAAACTTGAACGCGACCGTCTACGGCTTTTTCGCTGCCTGGGTTGCGCTGGCGCTACTGTTTTATTTCATATATGCCCGTCATGGAGCCGCCGCACAGCGCCAACGCTTAAGTCAAGGCAAGATAGCGACCTGAGACAGACCTAGGTGTTCGGGCAAACCAAACATCAAGTTCATGTTCTGGACGGCTTGGCCTGATGCGCCTTTCACCAAATTGTCCTGTACCGCCAAAATGATTAAACGGTCTGGATGACCAGGTGGACGATGCAACGCTAGGCGCAACTGATTCGATGCCCGCACAAATCGTGTTTCCGGCTGGGAGCCCGCTGGCATGACATCCACAAATGTTTCTGATTGGTAGTAGGACTCATAAAGCGCTTGCAGGTCTTGCCCTTTCGCTTGCGGCAAAAGTTTGACATAAATCGTGCTCAACATGCCACGAACCATAGGCACGAGGTGCGGCACAAAGGTCAAGCCCACCGACTGTCCTGCGAGCTGATCAAGCTCAGCCTTAATCTCGGGATGATGCCGATGACCAGCCACCCCGTAGGCCTTAAAACTATCGCTGACTTCAGAGAACAAGGTCCCAACCGCCGCTTGACGCCCCGCGCCACTAGCGCCCGATTTTGAGTCGGCAATGATGTCGCTGGTGTCGATCAACGTGTCCGGCTTGAGCAACGGTGCTAGCCCGAGCAAAATCGTTGTTGGATAGCAACCCGGATTACCCACCACACGAGCTTGGGCAATCTCTTGCCGATGAAGCTCAGGCAAGCCGTAAGCTGCTTCTTTCAAAATATCAGGACAACTGTGTGGCATTTTGTACCACTGCTCAAAGACCGAAGTATCTTGCAAACGAAAATCTGCCGCCAAATCAATAATGCGCACACCCGCATCAAGCAGCGCTTGCGCTTGCGCCATCGCCACACCATGCGGGGTCGCAAAAAACACCACATCGCACTCACTCAATGCTGCCTCTTCTGGTGTGGTGAACGCTAAATCAACGTGTCCGCGCAAATTCGGGAACATGTCAGCCACTGCCATACCCGCCTCTTTGCGCGAGGTGATGGCCGTCAACGTGACTTGAGGGTGTTGTGACAATAAGCGCAAGAGCTCTACGCCGGTGTAACCGGTGCCGCCTACGATGCCAACTTTGATGTGTTTGACCGAATTCGTCATGGTTGCCTTTAAAAACGGAATGCGACAGAGGTGCACCGACAAAGGTACACAGCTAATGTCTTGTAAGCCTTTAGTTTAATACGCTGGCGTGGCTTAGACATTATGTTATTGACGAAACAAAGCTAACAAATCAGCGAACCGATGAACCACCAAACAAAAACCGCCCGTAGGCGGCTTTTGTCTGTCGTGCGTAGAAACGATTAGCGCTTGCTGAACTGTTTGCGACGACGGGCTTTGCGGAAGCCCACTTTCTTACGTTCGACTTCACGTGCATCACGTGTCACAAAGCCGGCCTTTTTAAGCGCTGGCTTTAGTGTCTCGTCATAGTCGATCAGCGCGCGTGTGATGCCGTGGCGCACAGCCCCAGCTTGACCGCTTTCACCGCCGCCATTGACGTTGATCTGAAAGTCAAACGACTCGAGATGACCAGTCAAATCCAACGGTTGACGTACGATCATACGGCCGGTTTCCCGAGCAAAAAATTCATCAACTGGCTTACCGTTGACGATGATGTTACCCGAGCCTTTTTTGAGAAACACACGCGCAACAGAAGATTTGCGGCGGCCTGTGCCATAGTTCCAATTACCAATCATGATCGCGTCCTTAGATTTCGAGTGGCTGAGGCTGTTGAGCGGTGTGTGGGTGCTCAGCGCCCGCATAGACCTTCAGCTTCTTGATCATCGCGTAACCCAACGGGCCACGGGGCAACATGCCCTTGACCGCTTTTTGAATTGCGCGCCCAGGATGACGCTCTTGCATTTTGATGAAGTTCGTCTCGCTGATACCACCTGGATAGGTCGAGTGACGATAGTACTTCTTGTCTTGCGCCTTGTTACCGGTCACAACGATATCAGCGGCGTTGATAATGACGATGTAGTCGCCAGTGTCAACGTGCGGCGTAAATTCTGGCTTGTGTTTGCCACGCAGACGGCGTGCGACTTCGCTGGCCACACGTCCAAGAACCTTGCCTTTTGCGTCAATCACGAACCAGTCACGCTTCACTTCTAGCGGCTTTGCCACGAAGGTTTTCATGATGGGATTCCAATGTATTGATGGGTGAGGACCATCCTCACTCCTGCCTTACCCAATCGATCTGTTGATCACCGTCGAGACGTTGTTAGTCGTCCGTACAGTTGGTCGCAGAGAACCGAAACCACAACATTTACGAAAGGGAACTCGCAAGTCTACTATAAAAATCAGTGGCTTGGCTATATATAGGCGGTTCTATAGGTGGCCTAACCGAAACCAAGACTCTCGGTTTCAGCCCCAGCCCAAAACATTGCGTTCATTTCGTGCGCGTCGGTTTCGCCCTTTAAATTCCTTAAGTCTTTTTGTCCTTTAAGTCCCTAAAGCCCTTTAGGTCCCGGCAATTGACATCTTTTCAATCAGAATCGAGCCCGTGGTTTTGCTGCCGCGCGTGAGTTCGTCGGCGCCTACTTTGACGATTTGCTGAAACATATCCTTTAGATTACCGGCGATGGTGATTTCTTGCACCGGATACTGAATCTGACCGTTTTCAACCCAATAACCAAAAGCACCGCGCGAGTAATCGCCCGTGACGTAATTGACCCCTTGGCCAATTAACTCAGTCACCAGCAGCCCTGTTCCCATGGCTTTGAGCATGGCGTCCAGGTCATCGGTGGCTTGCGTGTCGGTGGAATACAACCGCAGATTATGCGAACCGCCCGCATGGCCGGTGGTGGGCATGCCCAATTTGCGGGCTGTGTAGGACGACAAAAAGTAACTCTGAAGCTCTCCGGCCGACACAATTTGACGCGCACTGGTGCGCACGCCTTCGTCATCAAACGCCCCCGAACCCAGTGCGCCCGGAATAAACGGGTTTTCATCCACCATCACATGTTCTGGGAATACTGACTTGCCTAAAGAATCGAGCAAGAAAGTGGTTTGCCGATACAGCGCACCACCGCTGACTGCCTGCGTCAACGCACCGAGCAGGCCCAAAGCCAAAGGCGCTTCAAACAAAACCGGAACTTGTCGGGTCGATAAGCGACGGGCATTCAAACGCGCCAACGCCCGCTCGGCAGCATAGCGCCCAACGGTCGCTGGGGCAGCCAACCGCTCAGCGCGTCGGTCACTGGTGTACCAATAGTCACGCTGCATGTTGTTTGCCCGCCCCGCAATGGGCGCGACTGACAAACCATGGCGTGTAAAGGTGTAACCATCCAAAAACCCGCGCGTGTTCCCCAACACAAACTGCCCTTCCTGCGA
>JAWOGG010000198.1:0-12477 GCA_046497085.1 Orrella sp. | reverse complement strand
GTTATGGATGTATTTGGCACGCATTTATTTGCGGTTTACGGACAAGGTGAGAGCCCTATGACCATCACGGGTTTGTCGCAGTATGACCATCAGGGTGATCGCGGTCCATTGCACCTCGCGCGCTTGTCCTCCTGCGGAACCGCGAGGACTGGCATGCAGGTGAGGGTGGTTGATGACGATGGCAACGAGTTACCAATCGGTGCTGCAGGCGAAGTCATTGTTAAGGGTGATACTGTGATGCTCGGTTATTGGGGCAACGAGAGCGCGACCAGCAAAGCCTTGCGCCGGGGTTGGTTATGGACCGGCGATATTGGTGCGTTCGATGAGCGGGGTTATTTGACCTTAAAGGACCGATCCAAAGATCTGATCATTCGTGGCGGCAGTAACATCTATCCTCGAGAAATTGAGGAAATTTTGCTCAAGCACGGCTCAGTGGCTGAAGTGTCGGTGATTGGACGGCAACATGACGACCTTGGCGAAGAGCCAGTGGCATTTGTCGTGATCCGTGATGGCTCCGACGTGACAGAACAAGAACTCGATGAACTGTGCCTAGGTCACATCGCACGCTTTAAGCGTCCGCGGGCGTACTTTTTTTTAGAAAGCTTGCCTAAAAGCAATTACGGCAAGATTCTTAAAACCGAACTAAGAAAAAAACTTACCTTGGGGGAAATCAACTGATGAGACCTGTTTACATATCTGGCATCGGCTCAACAACATTCGGACGTCACCGCGATGAGTCGATTGAGTCTTTGGCTACCAGAGCAAGTAGCCAGGCTATTGTTGAGTCCGGAATCGAGCGTGAGCAACTCGGTGCGCTCTATTTTGGTAACTTTATTAGCGGGCCGCTAAATGGCAAGGAGGTTTTGGCGGGCATCGTGGCTGACCGTCTCGGATTGCCCGGCAATATACCTTGCACCAAAGTCGAAGGTGCCTGCGCTTCAGGCGGTATTGCCTTTCGACATGCTTGGTTAGCCGTGGCGTACGGCATGTGCGATGCGGCAATTGTTGTTGGTGCTGAGAAAATGACACATGCCTCAACGGCCGAGGTTACTTCGGCGTTGAACTGCGCCATGGATAACGAACTCGATGGCCCTACGGGTCTAACGTTTCCTGGGTTATTCGGTTTGGCCTGGCGGGCCTATGACCAATCGTTTGGCCTGACGCGCGATGATGTCTCAGCCGTAGTGATAAAAAACAAACGCAATGGGCTACGCAATCCCCTGGCGCAGATGGGAGCTGACTTGTCACTGGCCGAGATTGCCGCCTGCGCCATGATTGCAGACCCATTGCAACTTTTTGACTGCTGTCCTGCCACAGATGGCGCCGCGGCGCTCGTGCTGTGTTCTGAGAATCTGCGTCATAAATCGCGCAAACAACCGGTTAAAGTCCTCGCGTCGGTTCAGACGAGTGGTGCGCCACAGATTGCCAAGCATTTGGATCTTTGCACCTTTGAGGCAACTGTGCGCGCGGCTCAGCAAGCCTATCTGGCTGCGGGTATCAGTGCTGAACAAGTCGATGTGGTTGAGTTACATGACTGTTTTTCAATGGCTGAAATCATCGATAGTGAAGACCTTGGTGTTGTGCCTAGAGGCCAAGGGGCGATCTGGGCTGCTCAAGGACGAACGGATGTACACGGTGACGTGGCAATTAATCCAAGCGGTGGCTTGTTGGCCAAAGGTCATCCGGTGGGTGCGACCGGCGTTGGCCAAATTTACGAGGTAGTGCGTCAACTGCGAGCCGAGCATAGCAACCAAGTGACCAATGCGCGTATCGGGATGACCCATAATTTAGGTGGTACTGGCGTTGCTTGTACGGTGAACATCATGCAGGCCATTCAATGATCGGCCAGGCACTTGAATTGACGCTCTTTTGCTGCCAGGGTTGCGGCGCATTGCATGAGCAACGTCCAGTGGTGTGTGCCAGTTGTCTTGGCGAGACGTTCGATGAAAAGGCGGTTACTGGTCAAGGACGTCTAGCGAGTTGGACCACGATCAGGAAGCCGCCGCTGGCGTTTAGAGGACATGGGCAATATGACGTGGCGGTTATTGACTTGTCCATCGGCCTGCGAGTGACCGGGCGTATCGCGTCCCAGAGTAATCAGCGAGTTGGAGATCGGGTCAGTCTGACGCATCGGATTGAGATCGATGGTGAACAAATCAATGTTTTTGAGGTGCAACAAACATGACCGATATTTTGTATGAAACGCATGGTGCGGTACGGTTAATCACGATCAATCGTGCCGATAAAATGAATTCTCTCGATTTTGAAGCAAATGCTGAATTGGTTCGCATCTGGCGTGAGTTTGATGCGGATGATGCCGCGCGCGTAGCCGTTGTGACTGGCGCTGGTGATAAGGCGTTTTGCGCAGGGGCTGACTTAAAAACCTATACGCTGAATTTTGCGCAAGCCCCGGCACCTGAGTTTCGTGCCCAGTATACAAATGGACCAGGCTTTGGGGGTATCACTCGCAATCTCGACATAGATAAGCCGATTGTTGCTGCCGTCAATGGTTACGCCATATCTGGTGGTTTTGAGCTGGCGTTGGCGTGTGACTTGCGCTTCTGTTCGCCGGCGGCCGAATTTGCGCTGCAAGATGCCAAATGGGGTTTTCATGCTTGTGATGGTGGCCTGATTCGGCTGCCGCAAATCGTGGGCACGGGCCATGCGATGGAAATTATTTTGTCTGGTGAACGCGTGGATGCGGATCACGCCTACCGGATTGGCTTGGTCAATCGTGTCTATCCTGAATCAGAACTGCTAGACAAGACGATGGCATACGCGCAGATGCTAGCAACTCGGGCCCCTCTATCGCATCGTTTTGCCAAAGAGGTGATGCGTCGGGCGGTGGGCATGCCAATGACCGAAGCACTCAGCTTGGAGTCTCGATCATTTCGTGATGTGGCAATGACGCAAGATCTGGCAGAGGGGGTGGAATCATTCAAGCAAAGACGACCAGCCGAGTTCCAAGGTAAATAGGGCTATCCGAGTGCGCAGTTTGAGTTGATTTTGTTTGGCTTAAGGACTGGATCAAAGGCAGAATTATTAAGTTCTGGCTCGAACAGACATAAGCTTTCGTATCTTCAATCTTGAGGTGGTTTACCCAAGGGCTCTCCGGCACCCACTTGGTTAACAATGAGTGAGTAATGTTCAGGTCGCCGATGCGCTGCTAAATTAAACACGTTCTGCTTGAAAGTATCGCCGAGGCTTAGATCTGCCTGACAGAAAATCACCTCGTCATCCTCGGATTGAGCTTGTGCCACAATCTCACCGGTTGGTGCAACGATGACCGAGCCACCGATCAAGTGACTGCCATCCTCTACCCCCGCTTTGGCAGCAGCTGCGATCCAGATGGCATTTTGGTAGGCCGATGCTTGTAGCGTAATCAAGTGATGCAACATACGCAGATGGGCAGGTTCTGGCCAATGAATGTTAACTGTCGGTGTGTTGTAGCCTAGCATTACGATGTCAGCGCTCTGCAATGAAAACATCCGCCAGGTTTCAGGCCATCGGCGGTCATTGCACAAGCACATGCCAATCTTGGCGTTCATCGTCTCCCATACAAAGAAACCCTCATTGCCTACATTAAAAAATTTCTTTTCTAGATGTTGAAAAGGTGCTTCAGGCTTGTGATCGGCATGGCCAGGAAGGTGCACTTTGCGATAGCGCCCTACGATCTCAGCGTTTTTGTTGACTAGGATGGCAGTGTTGTAAGGTTTGCCATCGGCCGACAGCTCAGCGTAACCGAGGTAAAAGCCAATGTGTAGTTCACGAGCCGTATCAAACAGCACCTGTGTTTCTGGCCCAGGCATTGAGGCCTCGAAATATTGTTCTTCGGCTTGTTCTTGTGTCATCCAATGACGCGGGAAGAAAGTGGTCAGTGCCAGTTCGGGAAATACCACCGTGTCGGCACCTCGTGAAGCGGCTTCTCGCATCATCTCAAGCAGGCGCGCAACAGCGCTTGCACGCGATTCATGACGGCTAATGGGACCGAGTTGAGCGACCGCTATACCAAAAGGCCTTTGTTTCATTTAGATTTTTCTCCATTAAGAAAGCTGATCGACGTTCCAAGCATGAGAAGGCATTGCAGCCCTAATAAGGCTTACGTTTACCAGAACGTCCTTACACGTATCGATCATAATTGTTTGTTTTGTATAGCACTTATGAACTTTGCGGTGTGACTGACAACTCACGACTGAGCGTTAATGGCGCTTTTAGTGACGTGCAAGGATGCGCGGAAACAGAGGCAAACAAATTTAATCAGCAAAACCGGCGCGATTTGATCCCTTTTTTGGTTATGGGTTTCACCTTGCCGTTAGTCAACAGACCGCCGGTCAAAGTAATTGACGCCAAGCAGTAGGCTCACCGTCAACTCGCTGTCACCTTAGCGTAGATAGAAACCTACTGGTCTGTGAGGCAAGAAAGCATCAGCGTTCTGGCAACGGCTATTAAACAGCAGTTTCGTCTTCCCTCAGATCCGTGTGCCATTTACCGCAGGATACAGTCACAACGATTTTTTGATTGACCAGGCTTTCAACGGTCTTGATCCGTTCAACCGCATTGGCAATTGGTTCATTCCCTTGTGCATGGCCAAAGCAGGTAAGTCTGCCGGTGTATTGCCGGTCTCACCAGAGATTGTTTCAGGCGTGGCGATCGCGCCCGTCGCCGTTGGTGTCTGGCAGTTTGAGCGTCGTATTCACCGGGCGATAGCCAAGGAATAAAGTGGCAGGAACCAAAGCGGCACTCGGCGCCGTTCTGAATGTCGGTTAAACTGTCTTTCTTCATTCAGAGGCCCTCTAGCTCATGCTTGGTTAGAGCAGCGGACTCATAATCCGTTGGTGCCGTGTTCGACTCACGGGGGGGCCACCACTTTTATCAATAAAATCATATGGTTACGTGATTTTATAAGCAGTAACCACAGCCAAAATCTGCTTGCACACCGCTTACACACTTTTGCGGGCTGATTTTTGCTTACACACTAAGATTATTTGGCTCTACCCAATAAACGGGGGACGGGCATTCATCGGCTCTACCCCTCGTCCTGAACAATGAGGGTTTATCGCGACGTCAAGCCGCTAGGGCTAGGCGTGGCGTGTATCGCTACTACCCGCCAGTTCCTGCATCATCGTTAAGACCACTGTTTCAACTCCACCGTCTGTACTGGCAATTCCACGAAAAAGGTCAATACGAATCAGATAGTTAGCGAACTTGGTGTCGAACCCCTATATTTGATGTCGTACGTGATGGAAGGTTGTTTGTCAGCTTGCGCAGATCAAGACCTAGTCCCAAAAGGGGACTGGTGCAGGATGATTGCGCTTTATTTCTACGATTAGACGAATTAATATTTTTGATCAGACGAAATTTTATTTACGATTAGACTGTAAAAAGTTTACAATTAGACGATCATAAACTTTCGATTACCCGAATACTCATCCCGCCTAAATCATGAATCTTACTCGCCTGACGCCACGCTTTTCGCATCGCCTTCTGAGCGAGGCTCTTGAAGATTCACCGGTTGTGCTAATCCATGGCCCTCGCCAATGCGGCAAGAGCACGCTTGCGCGAATGCTTGGTGACTCAATGGGTTATGACTACATGACCTTTGACAATGATGTGACTCGAGATTTCGCGCTAAACGATCCGCTCGGATTTGTCGATAGCTTGCCTGAGCGGATAATCCTAGATGAGGTGCAACGTGTACCGCAGCTTTTTACGAGTTTCAAAGCCGTAGTTGATAAAGACAGGCAACCTGGCAGATTTTTGTTAACCGGTTCTGCGAATATTTTGTTGTTGCCAAAGCTTGCTGATTCACTGGCTGGCAGGATGGCGATTCAACGTTTGTATCCGTTTGCGCAATGTGAGTTAGAGGGGCAGGCGTCGGATTTTCTGGACAGGCTTTTTACAGCCGACTTTCCGATGCGTCAGGTTGATCGTCTAAAAGACAACTTACTAGAGCGTATTGTTTCAGGCGGCTATCCGCCTGCGCTGTCAAGGCCCGAGGGGCGTCGTCGAGATGTCTGGTACCGTGACTATCTCGATACGGTTGTGCAACGTGATGTGCGTGAAATTTCACACATCCGCGCGCTCGATGCTTTGCCGCGTTTGCTACAAATGACAGCTGTTCGTACGGCGCAACTGCTGAACTTAACTGAACTCGCATCTGCGTTTCAACTCAGTCGCCCTACGATTGGCGAATATCTCACCCTTCTAGAAAATATTTTTCTCGTCGAAAGGTTGCCGCCATGGCATAGCAATCAAACCAGTCGTTTGGTAAAGACCCCGAAGCTGCACATGGGCGATACGGGTTTGGCTTGCAGTCTTTTGGGGTTGACGACAGATGTGCTCAAGCATGAGCGTGATCGGCTAGGCCCGTTGCTTGAAACCTTCGTTTATCAGGAGCTTCGACGGCTCGCGAGTTGGCATGATCGGCGCCATGATTTCTTTCATTACCGGGATAAAGACCAAGTGGAAGTAGACATCGTCATTGATCGTGGCATTGCCGAGCTAGCTGGCGTTGAGGTCAAAGCCGCGGCCACAGTCAAAGCGACAGACTTCAAAGGGCTGCAACGCTTGCAGAAATTAGCCGGCGAGCGCTTCGCTGCAGGCGTTGTGTTGTACGACGGTGAGATCTGCATTAGATTTGCCGAGAAACTATTTGCTGTTCCCCTGCGGTGGCTTTGGGATCGTCCTTAGTTGCATCAAGTATTTTTGTTGACGCTGGAAAGAGTGAGTCTTTCCACGTTGCCTATAGTCTGTCAGCTTAGGGCGCCAACGCGAAGCGCCTTGATCAAAAAGGGCATGATATGGAGTCCTAATCATGGTGATACGGCGTTCACTGTTCCCATGTTTGACGAGTTCATGAAACGAATCATGCCGGGTGACGATTGGATCAACTGATTTCGAGAAAAGTGCTGGCTGGCTGCGTATTTCACCTGAAGATGACCGATTTGATTTTTGTTGTTCCGGACCATCAGTTTTTATCAATGACCAGGTCATTGATAAATTTCTTTTCTATTACCGATTCTCAAGATGAGAATACAAAAAGTATTGTCTTCGTTGCTTGCGATAATCCGAATCGCGCCAACCCTGTACTACCAAAATTCACCTGGCTTTGAGCCCGTGAGTCCTTGACCTAATTTTTTAGGTCAGCCTGGGTTGCCGGAGGTTTTGTTAAAAAAACCAAGTCTTCGTATGGCGATTTGCGCATCTAACTTTTTAAACGGCTTGATTGCAACTGGATCAAACTTAATCTGCCAAGCCAAGCTCACGCTTCAATCGGTCGTTAATAAATGCTTTCACCCCACAATCGGGATGAAAGCACGCACCCGTTAATCGTTGCCAATGATGCCGAGGGCGTCAAGCAGCGACTGGGCGACCAAGTCAGACGACTGAGGGTTTTGCCCGGTGATCAGAATCCCATCTCGGATGGCAAACGGGGTCCAGTTTGGGGCGCCTTCAAATTGACAACCCAACTCACGCAGTTTGGTTTCCAGCATAAAGGGCACAACTTTTTCTAGTCCAACAGCCTTTTCTTCTTCGTCAGTGAAGGCGCTGATACGCATATCTTTGACAACTGACTCACCATCGGCGCGTTTGGCGGTGACCAAGCCAGCTGCACCGTGACACACGGAGGCAATGAATTTGTCGTTGGCAAAGGCAGTCTCCACTAGCCGAGTCACACCAGCATCGGAGGGCAAGTCCCACATGGTGCCGTGGCCACCCGGAAAGAAAATAGCATCAAAAGCAGTATCACCAATATCAGACGCTTTTTTGGTGGTGCTTAATAGGGTCTGCAGTTCTTTGTCAGCTAAAAAGCGTTCGACCACTTCGTCGTTTTCACCGGCTGGTTGGACGCTTGATGGATCGACAGGCACTTTGCCACCGGCAGGCGAGGCGAGCGTCACTTGGGCGCCGGCATCAATCAATTCGTAATAAGGTACGGCAACTTCCTCAGCCCAAAAGCCGGTGTGCCTGTCTGTGTCGCCAAGTTTGGCGTTGGAGGTAATGATCATTAAGATTTGTGGTTTCATGAAATTCCTGTCTAGATGTGAGTCATCATGGTAAATCATTCACTTGAATCTGTAACTCGCAACCTCGTGAGTTTTTGCAGCGTAGCCGCTAATGGAGGTAAAACATGAATCAAGAAGCCGCTTTGCTCGTCGAGCGCTTGGAGCTGTCTCCTCATCCTGAAGGCGGTTTCTATAAAGAAACCTATCGTGCGTCCCAACGAGTGAACTCATCAAGCCAAGGCGGTGAGCGTTGTGCTTTCACCAGTATCTATTTCCTCTTGGCCGACGACAACTATTCTGCTTGGCATCGCGTGAAATCGGATGAGAGCTGGTTTTTTCACACGGGTGGTGACTTGGCTGTCTATTCGCTTGTACCAAATGAAGCAGGAGTGCCCACACTCAAGGTGCAAACCTTAGGTTTATCGAGTGGTCGTTTTGAGTTGACGGTGCCAGGGGGCACGTGGTTTGCCGCCAAACCGGTTGAGCCAAACTCGTATGTGTTGGTCAGTTGTGTGGTAGCACCAGGCTTTGAGTTCGAAGATTTCGAATTGGCAGATCGGGAGATATTGACCACTTTCGGGGGCGAGCAGATGGATGAATGGCCTTTGATTCAGTCATTGCTAATCGGGGCTGAGCGGTGATGAAGAAAGGATATGGGCAAAGGGTAAAGGGTTAAGTCTAAGGACTGTGATTCAACTCAAAATACATCTCTACTATTAGCGGTCAGGAAAGCTTACGGACCCACTAAAGTCAAAAAATCTCAACGGGTATATACCAATACATTGCGGTCATCCTGCTATTTATATTGATCTGTAGTAAGAAAGGATGGCTCGCTCTAGGGTGATGGCGACGAGGTTAACCAATGTTTGACTATGTCATAGTAGGCGGGGGAACCGCTGCATGTGTTTTGGCGAACCGCTTAAGCGCAGATGGCCTCACGCGGGTTTTGATGTTAGAGGCGGGCGGAGAACCGCGCAGCCCTTGGATTCGCATGCCAGCGGGCTTTTCCAAGTTGTTAGTCAACGCCACATACAACTGGCGATTTGAAACCAAGCCTGAGGACAACGTTCTCGGTCGTACGATTGCCATTCCACGAGGTCGTGGCTTAGGCGGATCAAGTTTGATCAACGGCATGATCTACGTCCGTGGTCAACCGAGTGATTACGACCAGTGGGCGGCAATGGGCGCCACTGACTGGTCAGCGCAGACGGTTATGCCGTATTTTCAAAAGCTAGAAAACTATGCGTTTGCGATGGGCGATCGCGGACGCGACGGACCCATGCATGTGGATCAGGTGCGCGAGCGTTTCTCTATGGCATCGGCAATGATTGATGCTGCGTCACAGGCGGGTTATGCACATAATCCCGATTACAACGGTCAAGAGCAAGATGGGTTTGGCTACTATCAGGTAAGCCAACAAAAGGGGCGACGGTGGAGTGCCTATGATGGTTACTTGAAACCGGCCCTGTCACGCGCTAATTTGCAAGTCACCACGAACGCCTTCGTTGAAAAACTCTTGTTTGAAGACAAACGCTGCATTGGCGTTGCTTATCGTCAAGACGGCGTGCTAACAACGGTTAAAGCAAGTCGGTCGGTTATTTTGGCGGCAGGGGCGGTTCAGTCGCCGCAGCTACTTGAGGTCTCCGGTATTGGAGATCCTGTTCGGTTGCAACGATTGGGGATCAAAGTTGTGCATGCCAATGCGCAAGTCGGCGAAAATTACATAGACCACTACGCCACGAGGATGAATTGGCGGGTTAAGGGCGCGCGAACTTTGAACGAGAGCACTCGCGGGTGGCGTTTGATCCGTTCCGTCATGCAGTATGCCTTGACGCGCCGCGGATTTCTAACGCTGGGGACAGGTCTTGTGCATGGTTTTGTCCGTTCACAGCCCGAAGTACCAACACCTGATGTGCAATACTTTTTTATGCATGCCAGCTATGCCGATGCTGCCGTACGTGCGCTCGATACCAAGCCTGGTATGACCATGGGCGTGACTGGACTGCGACCAACGTCGCGAGGCAGTATTCACATCGAATCAGCCAATGCTAAACAAGCACCAGCCATTCGACCTAATTTTCTGGATACACCTGAAGATCAGCGCTGCCTGATCAATGGCATGAAAATCGTGCGCCAAATCGTCAGCCAACCAGCAATTGCGCAGTATGTGGATCATGAAATGAATCCAGGTCTAAGCGTTCAGACTGATGACGATTGGCTGCAGTTTGCACGGCAAAATGGTCAGACCATTTATCACCCAATCGGCACTTGTCGCATGGGCAGCGATGCCCATGCCGTGGTTGACTCACGGTTACGGGTCAATGGCGTGCAAGGCTTACGGGTGGTTGATGCATCAGTGTTTCCCGCCATGGTGTCGGGTAACACTCAGGCTGCTGTGATGGCCGTGGCTGAGCGCGCCAGTGATTTGATATTAGAGGACGCCCTTGCCAACGGCTCTTAATTGAGTCAACCGCCCTGAATTAAACAAAATTCCCTTAGGTCGTGCTGTTATCGACAATTGATTTGGCAATCTCTAGGTTCTTGTCGCGTGCGGTGCCAGCGATCAAGAACCAATCGATAATTACCCACAGACCGAAACCACCAGCGGTGATGAGTTTTAAGATGCCTAGCAAAATTTGACCTAACAGAAAACGGTCAATCCCTAAGGCGCCTAAAAACACTGAGAAACCAAAGATCACCACAGGGTTGTAGGCTTGGGCGTTGAACCGATTCTGAAAATCGGACTTTTGATGATCGGGCACACGCCGATAGGTAGACATTAATTCGAGAAGATAGGCATCGTTTTTCATGGTTTCGGTTCCGTGACTGCTTGGTGAAAAATTTGGGTCATCATTCTAATCTTTTCTTAGAAATGTGTTTATGTTTTCATTGCAACGAATCTCGATTGGTATCAGCTGCACAGTCTAGGTGCTATCCGTGCTGAATCCGCAAGGACCGATTCGTTCCTTTAATTGCGTAATAGTACGCAACAGTATGCAACTTTGTTGAAGGTGTTTGGAATCTGAGTTAACGTCTATCATTTTTCGCTTTCACCCCCTTTTAGCAACGCTATCCACATGATATTCATGCGACGCTTTACCCTCATTCTCAGTATTTTCCTTGCCGGTTGCACAACCTATGCGTGGCAGCATCCCGAGCGCACCGCCAGTCAGGAGCAAGCAGATTCTTTGCAGTGCGAACAAACCGCGCTAAAAATGTATCCCACTCGTCTAGTGAAGGTGGAGACGGCGCCCGCATACGTTGCGCCCGACAAAACCACGTGCCAAGCGGTTAAGGGAGGAAAGAAATGTGTGACTGAACGAGGGGAGCGTCGTCAAGCCACTTACCGCACAAGAGACGTCAATTCATCTTCGCGTTACAAAGCCATGGAAAAGTGCATGAGAGGGTTGGGATACGTCAAAGTAGAAGTAAAGTGAACAAATTGAAGTTAACGAACTGAACTGAAGTGAATTCAGATGAAGTGAGTGGGTCGAGAGTACTTGGCCCACCGGCGTCAAACCACCTGACATGGGGCCGATTGTTGTAAGTCCTTACCGGGTCGTGCCCCCGTGGATTGCTCGCCATCCCAGACCAACCGACCGTTAACGAAAACGCCCTCAATGCCTGCTGCCGGCCTTATTGGCGTCTCAAAGTCAGCCCGTTCGGCAACCGTGTTGGGATCAAAAATGGTGATGTCGGCGTAATGATCCACGGCAATTCTTCCACGCATACCGAGACCGAAGCGGTCAGCCGGCATGGATGTCATCCGCTTGACCGCCTCTTCAAGAGAAAACAGCTGTTGATCCCGCGCATAGTGACCGAGCACCCTCGGAAACGTACCCCACAGCCTTGGGTGGGGGTGAGATCCTTTATGAATACCGTCTGAGCAAATCATGGTGTGCTTAAAAGACAGCACGCGTTGAACATCGGCTTCGTCCATGATGAAAAAAATCCCTGCAGCTGGCAACAATCGGTCGATCGCTTCGTCTAGACTCACGCCCCATTGGCTCGCAATGACAGACAGATCTTGTCCTACGAACTCAGGGTGTGGTGCCGATTCGGAAACAATGACCCGCGTGGCTTGTTTGTGGCGTCCCGAGTTAAGCATGGTAGAACTCGCCGTCCACGGCGTGGTGTCTAGACCAATGTCTTGATGCTTGATGGCTGCCTCAATCAGTGCCAGCGTATCCACTGATCGACCATGGTTAGCAAGTCCAGCGCATTTGTGGTGAGACACATGCACACCACAACCCGATGATTGGCCCACCTCAAATGTTTCGCGTAGGGCATCCATGATGTGATCGCCTTCGTCGCGCATGTGAGTGGTGTAGAGCTTGCCGTGGGCGTGGGCAATCTTTGCCATTTCAATCAGCTCGGCAGTCGTGGCTGCTCGAGAGGACGGGTAAAAAGTACCTGTCGATAGCCCCAAACCACCGTCTGATAAGGATTGGTCTAGTGTGCGCTGCATAGC
>JAWOGG010000088.1:0-7137 GCA_046497085.1 Orrella sp. | reverse complement strand
CGCTGGACGGACCCGTCATCGGGCAACGTGGTGGTGTCTTTTACGATGCTGACGATCAACGCCGATGGGCACCCTGTCATGGGCCGGTTTCATCGACCTAATGACGAAAAACGCACGCCCTTGGTTTTGCCGCGAGCGGCCATTGACGGTTGGTTAGAGGCCACCACCCAATCCGCTGGCGACTGGTTGGACTTGGCCACGCTACCTGAACTGGTTTGTGAGCCAGCACCAGCTGTTAGACTGCCTTCCTAAGAATCACGCGTGATCAGGTGCATTGGTGCTCTAAGAGTGATCTGTGCAAGCGGTTAACCCACAAGTGGATGTTGAGGCTGCAATGTTGGCTCTTATCGGATTTACCTTGTTGCTGTTGTTCCAAGTTTTGGGCGAGGCGTTGGCGTTGGTTATGCCGCTTAATTTACCCGGTCCGGTGATCGGTCTACTTTTGTTGTGGCCTGCTTTGGCCAATCGCTGGATTCGTGAGCGCATCTCGGCCGTGGCTGAGTTTCTGTTAGCCAATTTGTCATTACTTTTTGTGCCAGTCGGTGTGGGTGTGATCATTCACTTGGATGTGCTCGCGCCGATTTGGTGGCAGATTCTGCTCATACTCGTGCTTTCAACCGTGTTGGGATTGGTGGTGACTGTCGGGGTATTGGCGGGTTTATCCAAATTATCCAAAGGGGCCGATCGCGATGGCTGACTTTGTTGAATTGTGGACTTATCTGTCGACCACCCCATTGTTTGGTTTGACGGCGACTTTGTTGGTGTACGTATTGTGCACGGCGCTCTACCAATACAGCGATCAGTCGCCTTGGTTAAACCCTGTGTTGTGGAGCATTGTTTTTCTCGGGGCGGCGTTGTTGTGGCTGGATTTGCCATATCAGCGGTACTTTTCTGGGGCACAGTTCATTCACTTTTTGCTTGGACCTGCGGTGGTGTCACTGGCTTGGCCGCTATGGCAGCGGCGTGATGCATTGCGCGAGCACTTCTGGCGGTTAGTGGCTGCCGGATTTTTGGGGGGAGGGGTGAGCGCACTGAGTGCTTATTGGATGGCGCGAGGGTTATCGTTACCCGATTCGATCGCGTGGTCGTTGATTCCCAAATCTGTGACTGCTCCAGTGGCCATGGGTTTGGCCCAAACCATTGGCGGTATACCGGAGTTGGCAGCGGTCTTCGCGGTGCTCAGTGGTTTGATCGGAGCACTGCTGGGGCGCACAGTGTTTACATGGATCAAAGTCAGCCAGCGACCTGAAGGTTGGACGCGGCGTGGTTTTGCATTGGGGACGGTCTCACACGGGATTGGTGCAGCCCGCGCCATTCAAGTCAATCCCCAAGCAGGTGCTTACGCGGGTCTGGCCTTAGCTTTGCAGGTGGTTCTGGCCTCGGTATGGATTCCCGCGATCTTTGTTTGGTTAGGTGCGTGACCGTTGTTCGCGACGTTGCGTGGCCGCGCGATGTCGACGAATCTCATCGGGTGTTGTAGGCACCAATGAGGGCACGGCAACAGGTTGCCGATTGTCATCGACGGCGACCATGGTAAAGAAGCAACTGTTGACGTGTCGCATGTCCTGCGTACGGATGTTTTCAGCGAGGACTTTGATACCAACCTCCATTGAGGTTCGGCCGGTTAAGTTCACGCTTGCGAGAAACGTGACGAGCTCACCGACGTGTATGGGTTCTCTAAAGGTCACGTTCTCAACGCTTAATGTCACCACATAGCGGCCCGCATAGCGACTTGCACAAGCGTAAGCCACTTCATCTAAAAGCTTGAGGATCGTGCCGCCATGGACGTTGCCCGCAAAATTAGCGGTGTCTGGTGTCATCAGAACGGTCATCGAGAGTTGGTGAGCGGGCAGTTTCATGGATAGAAGAATAAAACAATTTGTGATGGCGGCATCGTACTGCAAACCTGTCGAACCGAATGTGTAGAAGCCAAACAGGTATCGAATACACTAAGTATCAGGTTAGTCTGTTAGTTGTAACTGCTGCCTCAGGCCCAGATGACTTTGTGAGTGATAGATAACGTGTCAGACAGCACTTTACCGGTGAAATTGACGTGCCACCAGTGCGGAGCCCTTTATCAGCGGGTGCCTCTGGCACCCAACCAGTGGGCGCGTTGCCATCGTTGTGACGGTTTACTAGAAACCTACAACCTTTTTACGCCCGCGGCCTGGGTTGCTGTGGTTTTGGCCACCCTTATCATGCTGGCCTTGGCCAATACTTTTCCGGTGGCCACTTTAATCGTTCAAGGCTCTGGACAAGCCACTAACTTCTTGCACGCCGTTGTGGTCACTTGGCAAGTGGGTTATCCGGAGGTTGCTGTACTGACTTTTCTGGTGGGCTTTTTCCTGCCGTTGGTTCATTTGCTGCTATTGCTGTGGTTGTTTGTGCCTTTGGCGCTTGGCCGCCTGCCGACGTTTTTTGATCCAGCGTTGGCTTTTCTTGATCACCTAAAACCTTGGTGCATGGTGCCGGTCTTCTTACTCGGTACGTTGGTTGCCATAGTCAAACTGGTCGATCTGGCGAGTTTGAAACCTGGTATTGGCTTGTTCGCCACGATTGCGGCCGCCATTCTGATCACTGGTCTGGCACGCGTATCCGCGAGAAAAGTCCGCCACATGGCAATAGACATGGGTCTTGCCGTGCGTGAGCCACCCCCGCCACCACCGCCATCGCCTGCTGCCATCACAAAAACCTGGGCGCTGTTACTCGGGGCGGTGTTTCTGTATTTTCCGGCCAATCTTCTGCCGGTGATGAGCATCAGTGCCCTAGGCACAGATAGTCGTCTCACCATCATGGGTGGGGTGATCGAATTATGGGGCATGGGCTCTTGGGACATTGCTCTGGTTGTTTTTATCGCCAGTGTTTTTGTGCCCCTATTCAAGATTTTGTTGTTATCAACGCTGGTGTACCTGACTCAAGTGAAGTCTTCGCTAGATCTGAAACGCCGCACGGAGCTTTATCATTTGGTAGAGTTTATTGGACAGTGGTCGATGCTAGACGTGTTTGTGGTGATCTTGTTGGCGGCTTTGGGTAAGTTTGGTTCGCTGCTAGATATCGAACCGGGTGCGGGTGCGGCCGCATTTGGTGGTGTGGTGGTTCTCACCATGCTGGCCGCCTTAAATTTTGATCCGCGGTTGGCCTGGCGACGTGCCGGTCATAGACGACACACGGCTTGGCGGCATACTTGATGACAACCACTGATAAAAAACAACCTTCAAGTGGTTTGCCCAAGCCCAAAGTCACTGAAAAGCCAACGCGTAACCTGGCTTGGGTGTGGTTGCTTCCTTTGGTGGCTGCGGTCATTGGGCTGTCGATTTTATGGCGCCAATGGTCCAGTCAGGGGCCTACCATCACCATTACTTTTGAGTCTGCAGCCGACCTTCAAGAAGGTAAGACCCAGGTGAAATTCCGGGATGTGATCATTGGTTTGGTGACAGATATTCATTTGAGTGAGAACAAACAAGAGGTGATCGTTAAGGCGCAGTTAGATAAAGACGCGGAAAACCTGGCAGTTGAAGGCACGCAGTTTTGGGTGGTGAGACCCTCGGTTGGTGTGAGCGGTGTGTCTGGATTATCCACCTTGTTCTCTGGGTCGTACATCGAAGCGGACAGGCCAACTTCGTCAAAGTCAGCTAAACGCACCAAACAGTTTGTCGGGCTCGAGACTGCCCCACCGATTGCCAGTGACAGACCGGGTTCGCACTTCAAACTGCGTGCGCCAACACTGGGGTCTTTGACGGCTGGCGTGCCTGTGTATTTTTTGCGTATACCCGTGGGTGTGGTAACTGACTATTCACTAGACCCGAACGGCCGTTACGTGGATATCGATGTTTTTATTGATGCGCCCTATGATGAGTACGTCAACGCCAATACGCGTTTCTGGGATGAAAGTGGCATTGACGTTAGTCTGGACGGTGATGGCCTTAATGTTCGCACGGAATCGCTGGTCTCGATCCTAGCCGGCGGCTTGGCTTTTACGACCTTTGGGCAAAGCCAAGCCCTGCCAGCAGATTATCGTTTCAAACTTTACTCATCTTATGCCAATGCCGAACGCGTGCCGCAGGGTGTCGGTGTGCCGGTGGTGATGCGTTTTGATCAATCTGCCCGTGGACTTAAGGTTGGCGCCAGTATTGAGTTTCAGGGTATTTATCTGGGCTCGGTTGAACGCATTCGGTTAGATATCGATCCCGACACTCGTCAGTTTTACACACGGGTCAATGGCACCATTTATCCCGCTCGACTTGGCTCCATCTACGACCGTTTGCCGCAGCCGGATCGTAATGTTAAAAGCTTGGCGCCATTGATTGTGAATGCCATCAAGCGCGGCATGCGTGCGCAACTAAAGCCCGCCAATCTCATCACGGGCGGCATGTATGTGGCACTCATCACCCATCGCGACACGCCGTTGCCCGCCGACTTGTCTGCTGCGCTACCCCTGAATGTGCCAACGGTAAAGTCAGAAACATTCGAGCAGTTACAGGCACAAATCACCGCCATCATCGATCACATTCAAAAGATCCCCTTCGAGCAACTGTCCCAAGAACTCTCACAAACCTTGGCCTCGTTTGACCGATTAACGAACTCGCTAGACAGTACCGTGATGCCACAAATATCGAATGTCACGGGCGAGTTGGAAACCAGTGTCAGTCAATTCAACGAGATCCTGAGCGCCAGTGACGTTTTGCCAGCAAAAGTCGACCAATCGTTGCGAGAAGTCGATAGGACCCTTAGGGCCACGCGTGCACTGATCGATGAGTTACGCCAAAAACCCAATTCGGTGCTATTTGGGGCGGATACGCCTTCGTATTCTCGCGAGTCATTGGGTGCACCAAACTCAAAACCATAGGAACTGATGCATGGACACCATTGAAGCGGTTCAGGTCGAACACTTGATGCAATGGGGCGAGCTACGTGATTGCTTGGCAAATGGGCATCACTTGGCACCAGCACAGATAAAAGACAGTGTGATTTCGCGCGACAGTGATGCATTGCTGGTGCGATCGGCGTGGATTGACGGCTTAGGCATGGCGGTTAAGGTGGCCACTATATTTCCTGGCAATGCGGCCAATCAGAAAGCGACTGTGCAAGGCAGTCTGACGCTTTATGACGATCAGTCAGGTGAGCCTGAGGCATTGATCGACTTCGATCTGGTCACGCGCTACAAAACCGTGGGTGACAGTGTGTTGGCAACCACACGCTTGGCCAATCCCAATCCAAAATCGATACTCATCGTGGGCGCTGGCCGTATCGCCGCCATGGCTTTAGAGGCTTATAGATGGCAGTACCCCAATGCACGCTTTGCGATTTGGAACCACCGCCAGTCCTCGGCCGAGCGATTGGCCGGCGATCACCCGGGCGTGGATGTGGAGACTGATTTGGCACAAGCGGTGGCACGTGCCGATATCGTCAGTTGTGCCACGCTAAGCCGGGAACCCCTCATTTTGGGTGAATGGTTGCGACCGGGCCAGCACTTGGATTTAATCGGGGCGTTTAAGGCTGATATGCGAGAGGCCGATGACGATGTCATGCGTCGCGCATGTCTGTATGTCGATAGTCGCCAAACCACGCTCGGACATATTGGTGAAATCGATCTACCAATCGCATCAGGTGTGATAAGTGTTCAATCCATTGTGGCTGATTTTTATGATTTGCCAGCAGGCAAATTTGTACGGCAACAAACCAATGACATCACGGTTTTTAAAAACGGTGGCGGCGCCCACCTAGACTTAATGACTGCACGCTATGTGTTGGCTTGCTGGCGCGCCGCGCAGACTAGCGTCTAGTTAAAAAGCGCCGCCTTATTTCTTAAGTCAGCGTCATCAGGCTAGCGTTGCCACCAGCGGCCGCGGTGTTTACGCACAGTGACACTTCATGCAACAAACACAAAGGCACGGCGGTGGCGGCTGATTGTTGCTGCGACCAAACCTGCAAGGGCACGATGGCACCTTCGCGAGTGGCCAAGCGTTGCAGCAACGCCAAACGCTTGTCGGCATCGCCTTCAAATAACACCGCAGCAAGTTCGGTCGTCTCAAGCTTAGCGGTCGGTATGACCTCAACAGTCCGCCAATCTGCTGGACACTGAGAGGACTTGAGTTCAGCCCAACTCTTTTCTTCAAAGACGGGTGTGTTGCCCGTGGCTTTAAGAGCATCAAGCATTGCTTGTCCGGTTTCAATCTGCTCGAACACACACAGCACACGGCCACGCGGTTTGTGCCAGTAGTGATTGCTCTCGCCGGTCGGGCCGGGCAGTGTCACAGGCGCTTGTAGAAACACTTGTTCGGTCTGACTGACGCGCAGCAAATGGCGCAGGTAAAGTGGTCCACCGGCTTTTGGGCCGGTGCCAGACAATCCTTGACCCCCAAAGGGTTGTACGCCGACTGTTGCGCCAATGATGTTGCGGTTGACATATAAGTTGCCTGCTGCACTGTTTTGTGTGAGCTCTTTTGAAACCTCATCGATACGCGTGTGTACGCCAAACGTCAGTCCATAGCCAGTGCCATTTAAATCTCGCATGACGTTCTCGCGTTCCTCGCGGTTGTAGGTGGCCACGTGCAACACGGGGCCAAAGATCTCGTTCGGAACGTCTTCAATACCGCCTACCTCAATCAGGGTCGGGGGTATGAAAGTGCCGCGGGCGCAATGCGCTGGTCTTGGGGTTTGAAACACGACGTGCCCTTGCTTTTTCTTTTGCGCAATGTACTGGTCAATGGCGCTCATGGCTGGCGCGTCGATGACAGGTCCGATGTCGGTGGCGAGATCGGCGGGGTTGCCCATAACCAACTCGTTCATGGCGCCTTTGAGCATGGGGATGACGGTGTCAGCGGTGTCGGCTTGCAGATAAAGTAAGCGCAGTGCTGAACAGCGTTGACCGGCGGCATCAAAGGCTGAGGTAACTGCGTCAGTGACAACTTGCTCGGGTAGTGCTGACGAGTCGGCGATCAGGGCATTGATGCCGCCGGTTTCTGCCACAAAACGAACCGGCTGACCGTCTGCATTAAGGCGTTGAGCCAACGTCTGTTGTATCCGTTGAGCCGTTTGATTTGAGCCGGTAGAAAGCACGCGTTGGACCCGAGGGTCGGCGACGAATGTTTGGCCAACCGTCTCGGCGTGACCCGGCAGGCGTTGCAAGAAGTAGTC
>JAWOGG010000080.1:0-4457 GCA_046497085.1 Orrella sp. | reverse complement strand
TCTAACCCGAGCGCTTCAATCTCTGCTTTTCGTTCACTTAAGGTCAACACCGTAGAGACTTTGGCCAACTGGGCACACCAAGCGATCTCCTCTGAAGTGCTGGCCCAACTGATGGGCACCTCGATGGCACCCGTTAGACGAATCGCGTAAGAAGCCACGACAGCTGTCGTGCGGTTGGGCAATAAAGTCGCGACTGGTTTTTCTAGGGCTGCATGGTGAGTTGCCATCAATTGACGGCTAAGCCCATGAGCTTGCTCACACAATTCACGATAAGTGAGGGTGCTGCCCTCACCATCTGTGACCGCTGTACTTTTATTGAAACGGTCCGCTGCCGTTTTCAGGCTAGCGGACCAAGCGATACCGGAAGACACCTCTATTGAGCACCCATTAGATAGTTAGGTAACCAAGTTGAAATGATCGGGATGTATGTAACAACAATCAGCATCAGCACCATCAAGCCAAAGAACGGTAATGTTCCTTTAAGCACTTGCGTGAGTGGAATGCGTGAGATGTTGCTGATCACGAACAGATTCAGACCAACCGGTGGTGACATCAACGCAAGCTCCATATTAATGACAAGCATCACGCCAAAGTGAATCGGATCTATACCGAGCGGCTCAAGCAACGGCAACACAATCGGCACCATGATGAGCAAGATCGAGAACACCTCTAAGAACATGCCTAGGAAGATCAGGATCACGTTAACAAAGAGCAAGAACTGCCAAGGCGTGATTTCTAGTCTCTCCATCAAATCAAGGGTTGCCTGTGCAATACCAGTCTCGGTGATGAGGTGTCCAAAGGCCAGTGCCATCGCAATGATAATCATGATGGCTGCTGCGTTTCGCACAGAGAACGTCAACATCTTGAAAAAGTCACCTATCTTGACGCCACGGTAAACAAATAACGCCAAAATCATGGCGACCACAGCCGACAGTGCTGCGGTCTCTGTCAGTGTCACAAAACCACCATACAAACCACCAAGCACAATGACGGGTACCAGCAACGCTGGAATGGCAGCAACCGTCTGCTTGATTTTGTGATCAAGCGTGACCGTTTCCCGCTCAACGTAGCCATTCTTTTTGCTGAAGTAATAGACGTAGACACCCATTAAGGTCGCTATCATCAGACCTGGGATGACACCCCCTAAAAAGAGCCGTGGGATGGACGCGTCGGCCAGCACACCATAGACAACAAATGCCAGTGAGGGCGGAATCAAAATCCCCAAGGTACCGGCAGACGCCAAAATACCACCCGCAAAACTTGGCTTGTAGCCACCGCGAAGCATGGCTGGAATCAAAATCGTCCCCATGGCGATAGCAGTGGCCACAGACGAACCACACATGGCCGCAAAAATGGCGCAAGTCGTGATTGAGACCATGCCCAAGCCACCATGCAGGCGACCCATCCAAGCCGTCACGGCATCAATCAGCGCTTTGGCCACGCCACCCCGCTCCATGAACGTGGCAGCAATCACAAAGTAAGGCACTGCCAACAATGTGGGCGAGTTCAACTCATCAATGATTTTTTGTGTGAGAGGGACCAAACTGCCCTCGACCGCAAACACAATGCCTGAGGTCACACCCATCGTGAGATAAATGGGTACTCCAAGCACCAAAAGAATAACAAACAGCGGTGAAATCAGAGCAAGCATCTTATTGCTCCTTTAACGCTGAAACTTTGCGCAATAAGCGCACGGCGTATGCAATTGCCATCACAACGCCACCTCCAGGCAGAGCCGCAAAATAAATCCATAACGGCGTACGCAGCATAGTGGTTGAGACATCACCAAATTCCCATGCTTGATGCGCCACTAAGAAACCGTAATAAACAATCACGATGGCAAACCCAAGCCCTAAGATGTCTGAAAACCATCCCAGTGCAACTTTAAGTTTGGGCGGAAACATATTGACGAAAAAGTCCGACTTCACGTGTCGATCCATTAATGTCAACGTGCCAAGAGAGAGAAACACAGCCCAAATCACCATATACACCTGGAACTCTTCAACAAAGTCCAACAGATATTCAGGCGCAAACAGTCGAGCGATCACGTTATACGAACACAAGACAAGCGCGGTGAATACGAGTCCTCCCACAAAGAATGATTCAAGTGGGTGAGATTTGGGTACCTCATGACTTTCTGCATCTAAGTCGTCTTGCGCTTTTTTACGCAAAGACTCGTAAAGTTTGCTTTGGGTTGCCGCATCATTTGATGATGCGTCAACCGACTCATGAGCAGACATTTGGGCTGGTTTCTCGTTTTGCATAATATTAGAACTGCACACCAGCAGCTTTTAGTTCTTTAAGCGCTTGAGCCGCGACTTCAGGATCGATCTTCATGCTCTTGATCAATTCTTCCTGAATTTCCATCAACTCTTTGCGAGCGGCCACAATTTGCTCCTCGGTAGGCACAATGACTTCCAGTCCATTGGCGACCAAGCTATCGCGAGCTTTTTGTTGTGCGCCTTCGGCTTGGGCACGCTGCCAGGTTGAAGCAATATCCCAAGACTCAAGAATCGCTGCCTTGACCTCTGGTGGTTGCTCTTTCCAGAAGCTGTCACGGATCATGGGTACGTACTGGTTTACTTGGTTGTTGTCCTCAAAAGCGTACTGCATGCCAGAGTCCATCAACTTCGCAGACGCGGAGCTTTCAAAGGTTGTCAGCAAACCGTCCATCACGCCTTGGCTCATGGCCAATGGGACGTCTGGCCATGGCACGAGCAAACCGATACCGCCAAGCTTATCGATACGCGCGGCGTTAGCTGTGCCACCTGGATAACGGATCTTCTGACCCTTATAGGTTTGATAGTCGATCGGCTGGCTCACACCAAAGGTGTTTTGCATACCCAACAACATCCAGTTACCTGGAATGCGAACACGCAAACGGCTTTCGAATTTACGGTTCATGAACTCGCCTAAGCCCTGTTCCATCACCTTGTCGACAGTTGCGATATCCACACCGTAGAACATAGGCAAGCTCAGCAAAGCTGCGTTTGGCTCTGAGCTGTCTAGTTGCCAAGTTCCTGGCACACCCATTTCCAAGGCATCTTGACGCAAGGCACGTGGCACATCACGATCACGGAACAACTGGCCGCTGGGATAAACCTCGATTTCAAAACGATCGCCAGTGCGTTTTTTAAGTTCTTCAACAAACTTTTCAACGCCTTGGTTACGAACGTGTACAGGGTTGGTATCGAGGGCAATACGGAACTTCTCTTGAGCTGCCGCTGGGCTGGCCATCAATACCGATGCGACGGCAGCGACGGTTACGCCAAGAAATTTTTTCTGCAAATGCAACATGGTCTTGTCTCCTTTATTGATACTTCGATCTAGTCATAACTAGTCTGAAAACGAATCTATCCAATTACCTACCTGGTGTAAAGAAAATAGCGCCTCCCTCCTGTCAAATTTGGGTAAACCCCGAGTTGAAAATATTTAGTAAAAACACATCATTAAAAAGCGCATCGGATCGGATCACTTTTTCACTGTTACTGTTTTGCACCATCATCTAAAAAAAGCGATCTGAGATTGCCAACAGATTCCAACCCAGCTAAGCGTGAATAGAGCAATTCGCCCGTAACCGGCAAGGACACGCCCTGCTCTTTTGTAGAAGCCATGCAATCTAAGAATTTCGCACGCATGCCTTGTTCATCCATCGGATTACCTGCGTTTCCAAGTGGAAACCGGATATCACCAGAATCCAAGACGCGTCCATCATTCAACGTCACTACCACCCGATCATTCAGCGAGAACGTCGGTTCAAGCGGACACGGCTCATCATTGATTTGCACGCTGACCTTATCGAACAGTGCTTGCACCTCACTTTGCTGCACGAACTCATCGGTTAGCTGTCGTAAACCAACTTCGCGTTTGACAAGCGCACTGGCCATGGCGAACTCAATACTGAACTTTGCTTCTAGCCCGGTTTGCGGGCGATGATTGCGCAGCATCGATGCCTGCGCAGGACCTAGGGTCACCGCGATATGTTTGATGTCGGCTGGACTCAAATCATTCGACTCAACGAGCGCCAAAATGCCATCAATAGCACGGTGGCAGGAATAACAAACCGGATAGCGTTTGATCGACAAACCCGTTTCAAGCAAACGTGGTGCCTTTCCCAAACGATCAGCAGGCAGGGTTCGATCAGCATCTTCTTTGATTGATAAAGCATTCAAATAGCCAGCCGCATGTTCAAACACATCGGGTGCCGCTGTCATACCTAGCACGGACAAACGAACGGCTTCAATGCCATTAGCGGCAGCCCTACCTGCGTGAAATGGTTTCGTCATGGTGCCAAAATTAGCCACTAAACCGCTGGCCATACTTGCAGCGATCGCCAAAGCATTGGACGCTTGGGTTTGATTAACCTGGTGCAATACCGAAACAGCAGCTGCAACTGCCACCGTACCTAGCACACCCGTTGGATGCCAGCCTTTTAAGTGGTATTTGCCTGGCTCCCG
>JAWOGG010000224.1:0-3509 GCA_046497085.1 Orrella sp. | reverse complement strand
AGCGCGCCCCATTTCAACCGGATAACCGGGCGTGAGCGTAAGAGACACCGCCTCGGTTTGTTCGTCGATTTTTAAGTCTTTGACCATCTTGCTGTAAGGTAGGCCAGACAGTGGATCAGTGGTTCGGGCGAGCAGTGATTGAATGGTTTCAGGTGTAACAGTCATTGGTTATTCCGCTTTTGGGGGCGTAGAATCAAAAGGAATGATTGATTTAAACCCGTTCTATACTATTTAAATGATTGAATCTCTAGGTCGACTTCTTCGATTCGTGGCTCTAGGCCTCGTTGCCCTCATTGGTTTGGGCATGGCCCTTATCTTTACTTTCTCCACTATTATCGCCGTGGGGATTCTGTATTTGGTGGCGCGCTTACGCGGGCGCAAGTTTTCCGTGCAAGAGTACTGGACAAACCGACAAGCGCAACGCAAACCCATCTTTCCTAAAGGGAACATGGGTGGCGGCACAGGTGGGAGCATGGGAGCGTCAAGCCACTCAAAAGACAACGTCACAGACGTCGAAGCCCGCGACGTTCGCTAAACCGACGCTCGTCCCATACATACACCAATGAGCGAGAACCTGCTCTGGGCCACTGTGCATTAAAATTGCCGGTCTAAGCATTTGTCGGGAAGATTATGTCGCGCACGTTGTTTGTTACCACCGCCCTACCCTACGCCAATGGCTCGTTTCATATCGGCCACATCATGGAGTACATCCAAGCCGATATTTGGGTGCGCACCATGCGAATGGCGGGTCACACCGTACATTTCGTTGGCGCTGACGACACTCATGGCGCGCCCATCATGCTCAAGGCAGAGTCTGAAGGCATCACGCCCGAAGCCTTGGTTGCTCGCTATGCGGCTGAGCGGCCCACCTACCTCGATGGCTTTCACATCAAGTTCGATCACTGGCACTCCACTGACTCGCCAGAAAATGTCGAATTATCTCAAGACATCTACCGTCAACTGAAATCAGCCAACTTAATCGAGACCCGCTCAGTCGAGCAGTTCTTCGATCCGGTCAAAGGCATGTTTCTGCCCGATCGCTACATCAAGGGTGAATGCCCCACGTGTCACGCAAAAGATCAATACGGTGACGCTTGCGAAGTGTGCAGTGCGGTTTACGCGCCCACTGAGTTGATTGAGCCTTACAGTGCACTCACCGGCGCTCAGCCTGTACTTAAATCTTCTGAACATTTTTTCTTTAAGTTGTCAGATGACCGCTGCGTGGCCTTTCTAAGAGACTGGACAACGGGAAAGAATGAGCGTGGTGTGCCTCACCTGCAAAGCGAAGTGCTGGCTAAAACCCGCGAATGGCTTAATGATGATGAGGGCGAAGCCAAGCTCGGCGATTGGGATATTTCTCGCGACGCGCCGTATTTTGGGATTGAGATTCCCGATGCACCCGGCAAATATTTTTACGTCTGGCTTGACGCCCCGGTTGGCTATTTGGCCTCACTGAAAGCATATTGTAAAAAGCTCGGCTTAGATTACGAGCAATTGATTGATCCTGACAGTGAGACTGAGCAAATCCACTTCATTGGCAAGGACATCGTTTACTTCCATGCGCTGTTTTGGCCAGCCACACTCAAGTTCTCCAACCGCAAAACGCCCGATCAACTCAATGTGCATGGGTTCATCACCGTGAGCGGTGAAAAAATGTCCAAAAGCCGCGGCACGGGTATTTCACCCCTGCGATATCTCGATATTGGCATGGACGCCGAATGGTTGCGTTACTACATCGCTGCCAAACTGAACAGCCGCGTTGAAGACATTGACTTCAACCCTGATGATTTTTTAGCTCGGGTCAATAGCGATCTGGTGGGCAAATACATCAATATTGCGAGCCGAGCCGCCAACTTCATCAGCAAGCACTTTGATGGCCAGCTCGCTTATAGCGGCGACACCAACGTCTTGACCACGCAATGGCAAAACGCAAGTACGGAAATCCATACCCTTCTTGAGAGTCGCGAATACGGACGCGCGATACGAGAAATCATGGCGCACGCCGATGTGATTAACCAAACGTTCGACACGGCGCAGCCGTGGGTTTTGGCGAAAGGGATCACTGAGGCCACGCCGGAACAAAAAAAGACACTGCAAGACATTTGCTCCCGCGCAATAGCGGGCTTTAAAGCCTTGTCAGTCATGCTGAGCCCCATCTTACCCAAGCTCACTGATCGGGTGGCCAAAGAGCTGTTTGGTCTGGAGCGGTCTTTCATCTGGGCAGACGCGCAAGTATTACCAACACACATCGCACCCTTTAAGCACCTGATGCAACGCGTGACACCAGACATGATGGCGCAGTTATTTGAGCCGCCTGAGATTGCTCAAGAGCCTACCGTCAGTCCAGGCGGAGAGCCGATCGCCCCCACCATCAAGATTGATGACTTCGCCAAACTTGACCTACGAGTCGCCAAAATCATTGCGTGCGAAGCCGTTGAGGGTTCACATAAGTTGCTTAAGTTGACCCTAGATGTGGGTGAGGCTCAACCTAGACAAGTTTTTTCAGGGATCAAATCCGCCTATGAACCAGAGGACTTGGTCGACCGATTAACTGTCTTAGTCGCGAACCTCGCGCCACGTAAAATGAAATTTGGTGTCTCTGAGGGCATGGTTTTAGCCGCTAGCCACGCTGACGAGAAGGCGCAGCCAGGGATTTATCTTTTAGATCCCTCAGCCGGTGCAACACCAGGCATGAGGATTCGTTAAGCATTGGGGGAGGTGGACTTAAAATTTAGCCCATCACTCCTGCAGTGAAACAGGACGCAGCGCGGGATCAAGTGTCTCGCGCTCGTCAAACACAAAGCATGTCCCCTCAAACCCCGTGCCACCGGTGAGCTCGAAATATTTCAAGATCCCACCATCGAGCTGATAAACATGATCGAGCCCAATGGAGCGCATGTAAATCGCCGCTTTTTCACAACGGATGCCACCGGTACAAAAACTCACCACCGTCTTGTCTTTCAGTTCATCGGCATGCGCCTGAGCAGCCTCAGGAAACTCGGTAAACCGGCTTAACTGCCACGACACCGCCCCCGCAAAAGTACCAGCCCGCACCTCAAAATCATTGCGTGTGTCCAACAAGACGATGGGTCGTCCTTCATCGTCATGCCCTTGCGCAATCCAGCGCTCGGTTGTCTTGGCATCCACCGCCGGCGCCCTACCACTCTGTGGTTGGATAGTGGGGTGATTCATGCGAATGATTTCGTTCTTTATTTTTACTTTGAGCCGCTTAAATGGCACGCTAGCCGACTCACTATCCTTGTGCTCAAGCTCGCTAAACTCAGGATGGGCGCACAACCATTGCACGAATTGATCGATCTGATCGTTTGCGCCCGCTAAAAACAAATTAATGCCTTCTGGCGATAACAGCACGGTTCCTTTTAATTCACACGAGGACGCTTGCTCCAAAATGCTCTCGCGCCAAGTCGAAAGGCGGTCGAGATTAACAAAATGGTAGGCAGCTATATTGCGAATAGACATGGAGATGAAAACCGTTGGTAAAAAATGTG
>JAWOGG010000013.1:0-2519 GCA_046497085.1 Orrella sp. | reverse complement strand
GCTGGTGCAAAATGCGATGCAAACGCATATGGCAAACCGAGGTGTGCTGCCAATTGAGCACCATATAAGCTAGAGCCCAATATCCACATCGGGATTTCGGTACCCGCTCCCGGAATCGCCTTCACCGCGGCCTCATCAGCGCCGCGGCTTAGGTAGCCTTGTAGCTCGAGGACATCTTGAACAAAACCATCGCCGTTATTTTGCAAATCGCGACGCAAGGCTCGAGCAGTTAGTGGGTCCGTGCCAGGCGCCCGTCCTACGCCCAGGTCGATGCGATTGGGGTAAAGACAGGCTAAGGTGCCGAATTGTTCAGCGATCACCAGTGGGGCATGATTAGGTAGCATTACACCGCCTGAACCGACACGAATGCGATTTGTGCCACCCGCCACATATCCTAAAGCAACTGCGGTGGCGGAACTGGCATTGCCAATCATATTATGGTGTTCAGCCATCCAATATCGTTGGTAGCCCCAGCTTTCGGCGTGTTGTGCCAAGCTGAGCGAGTGTCGGAGTGCAACACCAGCGTCGGCACCTTCAGGAATAGGGGAAAGGTCTAAAATCGAATAAGGGGTTGTCATTGTCGTTATGTCGTTGGCGGGATTAGGTTATTCTCAAACAAACCTCTTAAGGTTCGGCCTACGGCAAGTGTTGCTTTCACTAAACAGCTTACGCCGAATAACACTAGCGAATCAACAGGCTGGATTTTTAATAAGCAAACCTTATACGTTTCAAGGAGCAGAATATGCGCGAAGTTTGGATCACAGCAGCAGCAAGAACGGCAGTCGGTGACTTTGGTGGCGGCTTAAAAGACGTGCCACCGATTGACTTAGGCACTACCGTGGTCAAGGCCGTGCTGGAGAAAGGCGGTGCGACTGGCGATCAGGTAGGGCATCTGGCATTTGGTCATGTGATCCATACTGAGGCGCGCGACATGTATTTGTCCCGCGTGGTTGCGTTATCTTCCGGTTTACCTGAGACCACTGCGGCATTCAATGTGAATCGTCTCTGCGGTTCAGGCTTACAAGCGATCGTGTCGGCATCCCAGTCTATTTTATTGGGCGACACCGAAATGGCTATTGGTGGTGGTGCAGAGAACATGAGCCGTGGCGGTTACTTGTCTGAGGCCATGCGTTCGGGCGCCCGTATGGGTGACACCAAGGTCACCGACATGATGGTGGGTGCGTTAACTGATCCGTTTGGGCGCATGCATATGGGTGTTACCGCAGAAAACGTCGCCAAGAAATTTGGAATTTCGCGCGAGGACCAAGATGCCTTAGCGCTCGAATCGCATCGTCGTGCAGTCCAAGCAAGCGACGAGGGAAGGTTTGACGATCAAATCGTGCCCGTTGTTATTAAAAGCCGTAAGGGCGAGGCCACGTTTGACAAAGATGAGCACCCACGCCGTGATATTTCGGCTGAAAGCTTGGCCAAATTGCGCGCAGTGTTTGTTAAAGAAAACGGCACTGTGACAGCAGGCAATGCCTCCGGCATCAACGATGGCGCTGCCGCCGTGATGTTGATGAGTGGCGAGGCCCTCAAATCGTCTGGCGCCAAGCCGCTGGCGCGTTTGGTTGCTTATGCTCACGCTGGCGTTGACCCAGAAATCATGGGCATCGGACCCGTTCCCGCTTCCCAAGCCGCTCTAAAGCGCGCAGGATTGACACTTGACCAGATGGATGTGATTGAAGCCAATGAAGCTTTCGCGGCACAAGCGTGTGCGGTGAGTAAAGAACTGGGTTTTGATCCTGCCAAAGTCAATCCAAATGGTAGTGGCATTTCCTTGGGTCATCCCATTGGCGCGACAGGGGCCATCGTCACAGTCAAGGCGATCCACGAGTTGCACCGGATCGGTGGTAAATACGCATTAGTGACGATGTGCATTGGTGGTGGCCAAGGCATTGCGGCTGTGTTTGAGCGTGCCTAACATCGTATTTGACATTGGTCACATGTAGCCGAGTTCCGCAAGCGATGCCGCTTGCGGGCCAGCGACAATCAGGTGGTCCAGTAAGGTCACATCCACGATATGCAGTGCTTGGGCCAGCTCGCGAGTTAATGACAGGTCGTCATTACTGGGTTTTGCAAGCCCTGAGGGGTGGTTGTGAGCCAAGATCAGGCCACTGGCGTGGTGTTTTAAAGCTAGCTTCACGACTTCTCTGACATAAATGGGTGCTTGAGTTAACGTACCTTGAGAAATTTCTTCGCAGTGGATCAAGCGGTGCTGGGTGTCTAACAATAGGGCCACGCAATGCTCCACCGTTCGATGAGAAAGTAAGCGGCGGCAGTACCGCTTCACGTCCTCGGATTGAGTCAAGGCTTGCCCTGTTTTAAGTTCAGCCAAGCTCGCTCGGGTACCTAACTCAAAGGCTGCGGTTAAAAGGCTGGCACGTGCAGGTCCGAGCCCTTTTAAGCCCTTTAACTGATGCACCGTTTGTTGTTGTAGTCCTCTTAATCCGCCGCATTGCTTCAGAATGTCAGTGGCCATGCCAATGGCGTGCCGGCCGCGGATACCGCTGCCAATA
>JAWOGG010000264.1:0-4331 GCA_046497085.1 Orrella sp. | reverse complement strand
TCAAGGCGAGATCCGGACTTGCTTTGCAATGACTGAACCGGCGCCGGGGGCGGGTGCCGATCCATCCATGTTGCAAACGACAGCGGTTCGGGATGGTGACGATTACGTCATCAACGGTCGCAAGTGGTACATCACGGGTGCCTATGGAGCGACTTACGTCATCATCATGGCTAAGTTAGAAGATGGCTCCGCAACCATGTTTTTGTCGGATATGAATCAGCCAGGTATTGAGTTGGTACGCGCCATGGATTCGATGGACAACTGCTTTACCGGCGGTCATGCGGTGATTGATTTCAAGGATCTACGCGTGCCCGCTTCGCAAGTGCTAGGTGAGCTCGGCAAGGGATTTCGTTATGCACAAGTGCGCTTGGCGCCTGCTCGACTGACGCACTGCATGCGTTGGCTTGGTCAAGCGCGCCGAGCCCATGACATCGCCACAGAATACGCGCGAACGCGAGAGGCATTTGGACGTGTCTTAGGTAAGCATGAGGGCGTAGGCTTTATGTTGGCAGACAACGACATGGACTTGCAAACGGCCCGTCTACACATACTGCATACAGCGTGGGTGCTTGATCAAGGTCATACCGCTAACTTTGAATCGAGCCGGGCCAAAGTCGTTTGCTCTGAAGCTGAGTGGCGGGTGGTTGATCGGTGTGTGCAAATTTTGGGTGGTCAGGGTGTGACGGGTGAGACGCCAGTCATGCGTATTTTTATGGATATGCGGTCCTTCAGAATCTACGACGGTCCGAGCGAAGTGCACCGCTGGAGCATGGCACGAAAAATTTTGAATGGTGCGGGGTCTAACTGATGACTGAGTCGATATTTGAGTCGTTTCGATTGGACGGCAAAGTGGCGTTGGTGACCGGAGCCTCAAGCGGGCTAGGTTTACATTTTGCGACCGTTTTAGCGGCGGCCGGTGCTCATGTGGTGGTAGCGGCACGACGTCAAGAGGCGCTTGAGACGCTGTGCCACGATATTGGCCGGCAAGGGGGCAACGCCAGTGCCGTCCGACTAGATGTCACTGATCAGCAAAGCGTGCAGGCGTGTTTTGAGAACTGTGAGCGCTTAGCGGGTGTGCCTGATGTGGTGGTCAGTAACGCCGGCACTACTGTTGCAAAGCCAGCCGTTGACCAAACCGAGCAAGATTGGGATCAAGTCATTGATGCCAATTTGAAAGGGTGCTGGCAGGTGGGGACCCAAGCCGCTCGCGCCTTGATCGCCGCGCAAAAGCCGGGCAGCATCATCAACATTGCTTCTATTTTGGGTCAGCGCGTGGCCGCCAGTGTTGGGCCTTATGCCATCTCCAAGGCGGGTGTGATTCAGGCCACCAAAGTCATGGCACTTGAATGGGCGCGCCACCAAATCCGCGTCAATGCACTGTTACCAGGTTATGTGCGCACGCCCATCAACGCTGAGTTCTTAGATAGCCCGCCAGGTGAGAAGCTGCGTTTGCGGATCCCTTCAAGACGTTTCAATGAGTTGTCCGATTTGACAGGTCCATTGCTGTTGCTCTCGTCTGACGCCGGTCGCGCCATGTCAGGTGCCAGCCTGGCTGTTGATGGTGGCCATCTGGTGAGTGGTTTATGAGCGAATCCGCCACCTCTGCAGCCGCTGACTTGACCGGGTCCGGACTCGACCCTCAGGCCTGGCAGCGTTTGGGTGAGTATCTTTTGGCAGCGGGTGTGACTGACACAGTGGAGATCAAGCCGACGTTGTTAACGGGTGGTCAGTCCAATCCGACCTACCGCTTAAGCGTCGGTCAAGACCAGTTGGTTTTAAGAAAAAAACCGGCGGGCGACCTATTGCCTTCGGCGCATGCGGTGGATCGCGAATATCGGGTCATGAAAGCGTTGGCTAAGACAGGCGTCCCGGTACCTGAGATGTTGCTCTATTGCGATGATGAAACCGTTATTGGAACGCCTTTTTATGTGATGAGGTTTCTAGAGGGTCGGGTCTTCTTTGACCAGACCATCCCTGAGGTCAGTAAAGTCGAAAGAACGGCAATCTATCAAGACCTCAATCGAGTGATAGCCGCTTTGCATCAGGTGGATCCAAATGCGGTGGGGTTAGCTGACTATGGGCGGGCGGGTAACTATTTTGGGCGACAAATCAATCGCTGGAGTCGTCAGTATTTAGAAAACCACACTGAGCGACTCGATTCTCTAGAAAAACTGATTGAGTGGTTGCCCACACGCATCCCAGCTGGCGATGAGGTGTCGATTGTTCATGGCGATTTCAGGCTGGACAACGTGATGTTGCATCCTACTGAATCGCGCGCGATTGCAGTGCTCGATTGGGAGCTCTCAACACTTGGTCACCCATTGGCTGATTTCTCGTATCACTGTATGAGCTGGCACATTCCCCCAAGTTTATGGCGTGGCATCGGCGGCCTGGATTTGGCAGCGATGGGTATCCCAAGTGAGGCTGAGCACGTGGCGCAATACGTCAAAGCCACGGGATTAACGCAGGCCCAAGAGCACTGGGATTTTTATTTGGCCTATAACTTTTTTAGGATGTCGTCTATTTTGTATGGCATTGGTCAACGAGCGCGGCAAGGCACCGCGGCGGCGGCCGACGCTTTAGAGACAGCCGCTAAGGCTGGGCCCTTAGCTGATTTGGGTTGGCACTACGCCCAGCGATACAACCAGCGCTAAAAAAACAAGGAGACAACCATGCAAGACCCGGCCCGACACGCTGCCAATTTTGTGCCTTTGTCGCCCATTGGATTTGTTGAGCGGTCTGCGCTGGTGTTTCCAGATCGATTGTCGGTGGTACACGGTGATCGCCGTTTCACTTGGCGCGAGACTGCCCAACGGTGTCGCCAACTCGCTAGCGCCTTGCACGCTCGTGGTTTGGGTAAGGGCGATGTGGTGGCAATCATCGCGCCCAATGTGCCCGCGCTCTACGAGTGCCATTTCGGTGTGCCTATGGCCCGAGCCACGTTACTGACGCTGAACACCCGTTTGGATGTTGACACGACCGCTTATATTCTGGCGCACGCCAAAGTGAAACTGCTGCTGTGTGATCCTGAATTCGCGCCCCTGATTGCGCAAGTACAAACCAAACTTGATCAGCCCGTGGCAGTGATTGACGTGGCAGATGAACTGTTTGAAGGTGATGCCAATACCATTGGCGAGTGCGATTACGAATCTTTTTTGGCGCAAGGTGATCCAAGTTTTGAGCCGATATGGCCTGCCGATGAATGGGACACCATCAGCTTAAATTACACCTCTGGCACCACAGGTCGGCCCAAAGGCGCACTGTACTCTCACCGTGCGACCTACTTAAATGCCATGAGCAATATGACATCGACAGGCTTGCGTCCTCAGTCCACTTACTTGTGGACCTTGCCTATGTTTCATTGCAACGGCTGGTGCTTTCCTTGGACCATGGCTTTGATGGCCGGTACCAACATCTGCCTGCGCCGAGTTGAGCCTAAGGCAATATTTGATGCCATCAAAACGCATCGAGTGGATTACTTTTGTGCGGCACCGGTGGTATTGACGATGTTGGCCAATGCACCGGAGCAAGACCGGTTTAAACCCGATTGGAAGGTTGAGGTCGTCACTGGAGGCGCCGCACCACCAGCCGCGTTGATTGCGGCGATGGCTGAGTTAAGTATTGAGGTTTGTCATCAATATGGGTTGACGGAGACTTTGGGTCCCTCGGTGATTTGTGCCTGGCATCCCGAATGGAACGAAACGTCTATTCAAGCGCAAGCGGACCGCAAGAGTCGCATTGGCGTTCGTCGCGATGGCATTGAGGCGGCGATGGTGGTGGATTCGCAAACCTTAGAGCCAGTGCCATGGGATGGGCAGACCATTGGCGAATTGGTCATGCGAGGCAACACCCTGATGAAGGGGTATCTGAATAATCCCGAGGCCACCGAGCAGGCATTTGAAGGTGGTTGGTTCCACACCGGTGATTTAGTGGTGGTGCACCCAGACGGGTATTTTCAGGTGAAAGACCGTTTAAAAGATATCGTGATTTCTGGCGGTGAAAACATCTCAACGGTTGAGGTTGAGGGCATTTTGTATCGACATCCGGCGGTGCTTGAAGCCGCGGTGGTCGCCATGCCGCACGACAAGTGGGGTGAGACGCCCTGCGCTTTTGTGACACTGAAAGCTGGCGCGCAAGCCACGGCTGACGAGATCAGAGGATTTTGTCGGGAGCATTTGGCTGGCTTTAAAGTGCCTAGCCAGATCTTGTTTTCTGAGTTGCCTAAGACGTCGACGGGCAAGATTCAAAAGTATATGTTGCGCGTGCAAGCGAAGGCGGTGGCAGAAAATCCCACCACGGCAAACGACCGAACGGATAAACCAACAGCTCCT